>JAOUGY010000356.1 GCA_029865445.1 Acidimicrobiia bacterium
CACCGAACCGCACATCATGGAGGCGAGCGGGGCCGATCCAGACCTCATCGAGCGCGTTCAGGAAGTCGTCGGTTGGCCGGCAACCGAGTCGGACTACCGGAAGGCAGCCGACCTCATACCCGACGAGTTCGCCCGCAGTCTCATGGCAGTTGGCACCAGCGATCAATGCCGGGACAAGGTCGCGGAGTACATCGACGCCGGGGTGACCTGCCCGATCCTCTACCCGATCATGGACGACATCAGACCCGTGATCGACAGCTTCTCCGGTTGGGAGCCGTGAGCCTGGTCATCTCGGGCGGCGCCGTCGTGACGATGGACGACCAGGCGACCGTACACAATCCGGGCTGGGTGTTTATCGAGGACGATCGTCTCCGCAGTGTCGGTTCCGGCGATCCGCCGCCGGCAGACGACGTCATCGACGCCACGGGGATGGCGGTGATGCCGGGAATGGTGAACGGTCACACCCATCTCTTCCAGACGTTCCTGCGCGGTCTCGCCGACGACAAACCCCTGCTCGAGTGGCTTGCCGACTGCATCTGGCCTTCCGCCAGGCACTTCACGGCTGCCGACGCCGAGGCGGCGGCGACCATCGGCCTCATCGAGAACCTGCGGTCGGGCGCCACGTCGGTGATCGACCACCAGTACATCCACCCCGATCCCGACATCGACGACGCCGTGTGCCGCGCCGCCGAGCGGCTCGGGGTCCGGTTCCTCCTCGCCCGCGGTTGGGCGGACCGCAACTACGACCCGCCGCTCATGGAGTCCACCGAAACGATCATCGAACGGACCGGGGCCGTTGTCTCCCGCTGGCAGGGTGCGGCTTCCGGAAGGATCCGGGTGGAGTTCGCTCCCCTCATCCCCTGGGGTTGTTCGGATCAGGCGATGGCCGCCACCGTGGCGGCCTCCCGGTCCTTTGGTGCGGGCACGCACATCCACTGTGCCGAGACCTCGATAGAGGTGGAGATGAACCTCGAGGAGCGTGGAACCAGGCATGTCCACTGGCTCGAGGATCTCGGCGTGCTCGGACCCGACACCCAACTCGTCCATTCGGTGTGGCTCGACGACTCTGAACTCGACTTGATCGCGGCCCGTGACGCCGTGGTCGTCCACTGTCCGACTTCGAACATGTATCTCGCGTCCGGCATCGCGCGAATCGTCGACATGCGCAGCCGGGGCATCCGGGTGGCGCTGGCGTCCGACGGTCCCGGTAGCAACAACCGCCAGGACATGTTCGAGGCGATGAAGAACTCGGTCCTCTTGCAGAAGGTGGCGACGCTGGACGCGATGGCCCTCCAACCCGAGGACGCACTGTGGATGGCAACCAGAGGGGGAGCGGCTGCTCTCGGTATGGAAGGTGAAGTTGGCGTGCTGGCCCCCGGGTACAAGGCCGATCTCGTCACGGTACGTCTCGACTCACCGTTCGTCGCACCGGTCCACCGGGTACAGTCAGCGCTCGTGTTCAACGCGTCTCCGGCTGATGTGTCGACCGTCATCGTCGATGGGCGAATCGTGATTCGGGAGGGGCGGCTCCAGACTGCCGATGAGGCTTTCGAGTTGGGGCAGGCGAGAGTCAGATGTGAAGAACTGATGAAGCGATCAGGTGTGAATGGAGGTAGGTGATGGCAAAGGTGATCGGTTACCACCGTCCGTCGTCACTCGATGAGGCGGTGGCCAAACTGGGTGAGCCCGGAATCCCGAAAGTTGTGATGGGCGGCGGGACGGTGGTGAATGACGCCACCGATCGGACCGAGGTGGAGGTCGTCGACCTTCAGGCCCTGGGGCTCGACTCGATCGCTGTTGGCGGTGGCCGAATGAGCCTCGGATCAGGAGTCACGCTGCAGGAACTCGCCGACCATCCGGACACCCCGGGTGGCGTCGCTGCGCTCGCTCGCCGCGAGGCCCCGAACACCATTCGGTCGATGGCGACGATCGGCGGTCTCGTGGGCGCCGGCGATTCCGAGAGCGAGCTTCTCGCCGCCTTCCTCGTGGCCGATGCGGTGGTAGAGGTGGCATCCGCCGGTTCAACTGCGGAGATGCCGCTGTCGGACGCACTCTCCGCGGATCTGTCCGGGTCGATCATCACGGGACTCTCGTTTGCGACCGAAGGCGACACCGTCTCGGACCACACGGTGCGCACACCCGCCGACCGCCCCATTTGTGCGGTGGTCGGACGGAAGGCAGGCGGCTCCGTCATCCTCGCGGCGTGTGGCGCCGCCCCGACTCCTGTCCTCTTCGACGATCCATCGGAGTTGTCGCCCGTTGCCGATTTCCGGGGATCGATCGAATACCGGAGCCATCTCATCTCAGTACACGCCGCTCGGGTGAGGGAGGCTTTGGCATGAGGATCGCAATCAACCTGAACGGAGTCGACCGTTCCTTCGACGTCGATCCGGGGATGACGCTGCTCCGGCTGCTGAGGAGCGAAGGGCTGTATTCGGTTAGGTTCGGCTCCGAGACCGGTGAGACCGGCGCCGCCGCCGTTCTCGTCGACGGCAAGCTCGTCAGCTCGGACGTGATGCTCGCTGCCCAGGCCGACGGGCACGCGGTCACGACCGTCGAGTCGTTGAGCCATGGCAAAGACATTCACCCGATCCAGTCGGCCTTCATGGCCACCGGCGCCATCCAGTCGGGATACTCGACCCCGGCGATGGTTCTGGGCACGCTGGCTCTGCTCGAGCGGAATCCCGATCCGAGCGAGGCGGAGATACGCGACATGCTGTCGGGGATCCTCGACCGTGAGACCGGATATGTGAAGCCGGTGGAAGCCGTGAAGCGGGCGGCGGCCCTCATGCGGGGAGACTCCGTGGAGCCGTTCCGGCCCGAGATGCTCACCCCTCTCACCGATGGGCGCAACCCGTTCGAGCCAGGTCCGAACGACAGCCCTCCGGCGGTGTCGCCGGCCGTGCCCCGGGTGGTTCCGTCGAAGGAAGTCCCCTCCACCAAAGTCGTCGGCAAACCCGAGATCAAGGTCGACGCCCTCAAGCTCGTGAAGGGCAACTCTGCGTTCGTCGACGACATCGAAATGCGGGGGATGCTTCACGCCAAGGTGCTGCGGAGTCCGCACGCCCACGCCCGCATCGTCGATCTCGACGATGCGAAGGCCGTCGCTCTGCCGGGTGTTCGAGCCGTCATCCACTACAAGAACACCCCGCAGATTCGCTATGCCTCGGGCGGCCAGTCATGGCCCAACCCCCATCCGTACGACCAGGTGTGCTTCGACAACAAGGTCCGGCACGTCGGCGACCGGGTGGCGGCCGTGGCAGCCGACACGCTGGAGATCGCCGAAGAGGCACTCGCGCTGATCGACGTCACCTACGAAGTCCTTCCCGCGGTCTTCGACGAGTTGGAGGCGATTGCAGGCGACGCACCGGTGATCCACGACGAGGAAGACTCCGAGGGAATCTTCGACGCGAGCCGCAACATCGCCCGTCACATGGAGACCGAAGTGGGCGACTGCGACGCCGGTTTCGAGGCCGCCGATCATGTCTTCGAGCGCACGTACCGGGTTCATCAGGTGCAGCAGGTGCCGATCGAACCGCACATCGCCATCGCCTGGTTCGACCCCGACGAGCGTCTCATCCTCCGGACCTCGACACAGGTCCCGTTCCACGTCCGGCGGATGGTGGCGCCCCTGTTGGGCATGTCCGTGAAGGACATCCGGGTCATCAAGCCGCGCATCGGTGGTGGGTTCGGCGCCAAACAGGAGATGCTGATCGAAGACATCGTCGGCCGGCTCGCCCAGATCACGCGCCGACCGGTCCGGCTCGAGCTCACTCGGGAAGAGGAATTCGTGTCGAGCCGCACCCGGCATCCCCAAACCATCACGTTCAAGACAGGCGTGATGGCCGACGGGTCGCTCGT
>JAOUGY010000357.1 GCA_029865445.1 Acidimicrobiia bacterium
CGATGCCTCGTCCGGATCGCGTCCCTCCATCCGCGCTGCTGGGGGTGTCCGATGATGCGGCCGGGTATTGCTCGCCAGGTTCGCTCTATCCGGGTTCGCCGACGACGGAGGATGATCGCCAACCGTCGCGCCGTCCCTCAGCCGTTGCTGGCCCAGGCCCGGAGCTTGGGCACGGTCTTGCTCGTCATCGGGATCGTCGCTCAGTCGCTCGCCATATTCGAAGGTCCTGCGGCGGCAGCCGATGCCCCAGTCTTGGTGGGGCACACAGCCGCTGGTGAGGACACCGTGGCGATCCCACATGGGGAGGAGGGCGACCTTCTCGTCCTCCGGATCATTCATGACTCGGACGAATCGCCCGAATCTCCTGCCGGATGGGAACTCGTCCAGAACCAGGCATTCGACGACGCGCTTGTCGATGCTCTTCTGACTCGCACCGCCACCGCTTCCGAACCTGCTGAGATCAATTTGGACGGCGACGGGGTAGTCCATGCCGAAGTGTTCCGTTTCGCGGGTGTCGATGTTGATCAGCCGATAGCGGCCATCTCCTCGCTGGTTGGTGAGTCCGATACGGCGACGGCGCCAGACCTCCCCATCGATGATCCCGTGGCAATGGTGATCGTGACCGCGGCCGCGACCGGCTCCGGAGAGTTTGGTTCTCCGCCGGCGATGACCGCGGTGGCATCTGGATCATCCGATGACGTGCAGTGGCTGTCGGCCGGCGAGACGGTGTCCGGCGTGACAGGCTCCGGCGTGCGCCAATTCTCCCTCGGCGCTGAACGCCCGTGGACAGCCACCACGCTGATCGTCCGTCCGCCCCAACGCGCGAACACGCCCCCGGTCCCCGATGCCGGCGGGCCGTATTCGATCGTGCTCGGCGAGGCGCTCGAACTGGATGCCTCGGCTACAACCGACGCCGACGATGACCAGCTCATTGTCACATGGGACATCAACGGTGACGGCGACTACTCGGATGCTGTTGGTGAAACGCCCATGGTCGAGGCCGGACGGCTAGCCGAACTCGGTGTTGGCGAAGGAACAGGATCTCTTTCCGTCCTCATACACGACGGAACCGTGGGAGTTGTCGAGAGCTCCACGCTCGAGGTGAGGTCTGGAGCCAAGGAGGAACCGGCGCAGCAGCGTCCCGCATTGCCGGACCCTCGCCCTGAACGAGAGAGCGACGATCCCTCCTGGCCCGAGGCCGACGTGGACCTGATCTTCGAGCCGAATCTCGGGCAGTTCGATCCTGAGGTCGACTTCATCGCACGAGGTGGCGGCTTCTCGGCCTTCCTCTCAGATGGCGATGCCGTGCTGGCGCTCGGCAACGGAAACAGTCGCTTTGCGATCCGGATGCGACTCATCGGCGCAAACGAAGTCTCCTTGCCAGTGCCTCAGCTCCCCCTACCCGGTGTTACGAACTACTTCATCGGTAACGATCCGAGGGAGTGGCAGACCAAGGTCCCCACATACTCGGCCGTCGAATACCAGGATGTCTACTCCGACATCGATCTGCGTTACGTGGGGAACGACAGCCAGCTTCAGTACGACTTCATCGTCCAGCCAGGAGCTGACCCATCGCAGATCGCCCTCGAGTTCGACGGGTCCAGGCACCTTGCGATCTCCGACAATGGTGATCTCGAGGTCGGACTCAACCCTGGACGCACGGTCACATTCTCGGCACCAGTCACCTATCAGGACATCGACGGCCAACTACTCCCGGTCGACAGCGCCTATGCAGTCGCCGGCAACACAGTGTCGTTCACCATCGGTGACCATGACCCCTCCTATCCGCTCATCATCGACCCCACCCTCCAGTACGGCTCGTACCTGGGCGGGGCCGGATCCGACTCGGGGAGCGCCATCACCGTCGACGGCTCGGGCAACATCATCGTCGGCGGCTACTCCGCCTCCTCCGACTTCCCGGTGACGGTCGGCGCCTACGACCAGACCGCCAACACCAACAACGACGTGACCGTCACCAAACTCTCGGCCGACGGCTCCACCCTGATGTGGTCCACCTATCTCGGAGGATCCGGCCTCGACAACGCCAACGACATCGCCATCGACGGGTCCGGCAACGTGTACGTCGGCGTCTACACCGCCTCATCGAACTTCCCCACCACCGCCGGCGCCTTCGACACCAGCCTCGGTGGGACGTATGACGGAGCGGTCGCCAAGCTCAGCGCCAACGGCGCCAGCCTGCTGTACTCGACCTACCTCGGCGGATCCGGCGCCAACGACTACCTACGGGCGATTGCCGTCGACGCCTCCGGTCAGGCAGTGGTGGCCGGCTACACGGACTCCAACAACTTCCCCATGGTGGGCGGCTCCTACGACACCAGCTTCGGCGGCACCTTCGACGCCTTCGTCACCAAGATCAACACGACCGGAACCGGTCTCGTCTGGTCGACCTACATCGGCGGCACCGGAAGCGACAGCGCCGAGGACATGGTGCTCGACGGGTCCGGCACCGTCTACCTCACCGGACAGGCCGCTTCCGGATTCCCGACCACCGCCGGCGCCTACGACTCGACGGTCAGCGGTACCTTTGACGGTCATGCCACCAAGCTGAGCTCCAACGGCAGCACCCTGCTGTACGCCACCGTCTTCGGCGGATCGGGAAACGACAAGGGCACCGCCATAGCGGCGTTCGATGCCACCACCCTCTACGTCGGCGGCAACACACCATCGAGCGACTTCCCGACCACTGCAGGGGCCTACGACAGGACCAAGAGTTCGAGCGACGACATGTTCGTCCTCTCCCTCGACCTCACCCAGACCGGTTCAGCCCAACTCGACTATTCGACGTTCATCGGCGGAGCTGGATTCGACCGGGTCAACGGGATCGACGTCGATGCCAGCAATCGGGCTCATGTGGCCGGCTGGACCCAGTCGAGCGGGCTCGCCACCGCCGGTGCCTACGACACCACGCTCGGCGGCAGCTCCGACGGTGTGCTCGCCATCCTCTCGGCGGATGGCACCACGATGGAGGAGCTGACCTATTTGGGCGGCGCCACCGACGAGAGTGCCGAGGACGTCCGCCTCTCGGGCGGGTCCATCTACCTGACGGGCAACACCAGCTCGTCGACCGGTTTTCCCATCAGCGGCGGTGCCTACGACTCCTCGCTCGGGGGAACCCTCGACGGGTTCGTGCTGCGGTTCGCCGCCCTCGATGCCCCACCCGATCCCTCGGTCGTCACCGTCAACACGACCGGCAACTCTTCCGACAACAACCCGGGCGACGGTGTGTGCTTCACTGGGAACAACTTCGGAAATAACGTGCCCGAATGCACACTCCGGGCGGCCATTCAGGAGGCCAACGCCTCGGGCGTTGTCAACAAGATCCACTTCAACATCCCGCAGACCGACACCAACTACTCGGCGTCGCCGGTCAGGTTCAGGATTCGACCCAGCAGTCTTCTTCCCGAGATCAGTTCTCCGGTGACGCTCGACGCGAGCACCCAACCGGAATATGCCACAAGCGGCCGTCCCGTGATCGAAGTCGACGGAATCAACGTTTCGGCAAGTGAGGAGAACGGGTTCTGGATCACCGGCGGCGGGACGACCGTCCGCGGCTTTGTTCTCAACAACTGGGGCGACGACGCCATCGACATCGAATTCAACGGTGGCAACACGATCGTCGGCAACTACGTCGGTACGGACGTGACCGGAACGACCGCCCAGGCCAACGCGTGGGGCATCAACATCAAGACCACCGGAAACACGGTCGGCGGCACGGACCCCGCAGACGCCAACGTGGTATCCGGCAACACCTACGACGGCTTCTATCTGTACAAGACCGCTGGCACCAACAACACGATCCAAGGCAACTTCATCGGTACCAATTCCAGCGGGTCATCCAG
>JAOUGY010000358.1 GCA_029865445.1 Acidimicrobiia bacterium
ACCTCCTCGATCGCTTGTTGGGCCCCACCGTGCCGACCGGAACCGAGCGGCGAGTCACATACGCCCCGACCCTGTGGGAGTAACCGGTATGGATCGCACCATGAAGGCGATGCTCTACGACCGTTACGGCCCGCCCGATGTTGTGCGGGTGGGAGATGTGCCCGTACCCGAACCGGTGGGCGCCCAGGTTCTCGTGAAGATGTCGGCCACCTCGATCAACCTGACCGACTGGGAGGGTCTCACCGGATCGCCGGCGTATGCCCGAATCGGAGGTATCCGGAGACCGGCCAAGAAGACCCTCGGTTCGGACATCTCGGGAGTCGTCGAGGCAGTCGGTCCGGAGGTGCAGGAGTTCACCGTCGGCGACGCCGTGTACGGCGACAACCTGGCAAGGATGGGCGGCTTTGCCGAGTACGCCGTCGCTTCCGAGCGGGTGCTTGCATCCAAACCTCCGGGACTGACGCATGTCGAAGCGTCGACCATCCCTCAGGCCGGAGCGATCGCACTCCAGGGCATGGTTCGGGCTGCAGACGGCAAGCGGGTGCTGATCAACGGGGCCGGTGGCGGGTCGGGGGCTTTCGCAATTCAGCTCGCCAAACGCGCCGGTGCGTACGTGACCGCCGTGGACAACGGCGGCAAACTCGACTTCATGAACTCACTCGGAGCCGACGAGGTCGTCGACTACACCAAAAACGACTTCGTCACGTCCACCGAGCCCCACGACCTCATCCTCGATCTCGTGGCAACCCGCTCACCCCTCGCCTGCAAACGGGCGCTCGCCCCGGGTGGCGTGTATCGATGTGTCGGCGGCCCCGCCCGAGTCCTGCTCGGAATGGCCATCGGCGGGCTCATCCTCGGTCGCCTCTCCGATAGGAGCATCGGCGTTCTAGGCGTGAAGATGGGTCCCACCCACTTCGCCGGCATGGCAGAACTGTGTTCGGGCAAAGAGATCGCGATCCACGTCGATCGCGTATTCGACCTCGCCGACGTAGCCGAGGCCCTCGCCTATGTGGGTGCCGGGAAGGCGAGGGGCAAGGTCGTGGTGACCTCCGGGTGAGGGCACTCGGCGAACCCACCCCTACCTTGGCCGTCGCCGTCGCCCAGCCGTTGACGGTGCTCAGCGACCTCGACGCCAACGTCCACGAACACGTCGCAGCGATCGAGGACGCCGGGGCACGCCTCGTCGTGTTCCCGGAGATGTCGCTGATGGGCTACGACATGGCGGCGCCGATTGTCCACCCCGAGGACCCTCGACTGGCTCCGCTCGTTGCAGCGTGTGACCGGACCGACGCTGTGGCACTGGTCGGTGCGCCGGTGGGGACCCCGGCGGCCGACTTCATCGGTGTCCTCGTGGTCTGGCGTGGGGGAGTGGCCGAGGTGTATCGGAAGATGTACCTGGGTTCTGCCGAGTCTGTCCGTTTCACAGCCGGTCAGAAGCCGGCTGTGGTCGAGGTCGACGGTTGGAGGATCGGACTGGCGGTGTGCAAGGACACCGGCGTGCCGGCACACGCCGCCGCCACCGCCGAGTCCGGGATGGACGTGTACGCCGCCGGAGTGCTCGAACACGCCGACGATGCCCATGTGCAGCCAGAACGGGCCCGGCGCGTGACTCGCGAACACGGCGTGTGGGCCGCCATCGCCAGCTTCGCAGGTTCGACCGGCGGGGGGTTCACCGAAGCGTGTGGCGGGTCGGCGATCTTCGACCCGGAGGGAGCGGCCGTGGCGACCGCCGGGGTCTCCCCGGGGGAGACAATTCGCCACCTGCTCACAAAGCCCTAGTGTTTCCAACACTCCGGAAGGGAGACCCACCTGGCCGACGTCTTGATGTTCCACCACGCCCTCGGTCGAACGACCGGGCTCGAAGCGATCGCAGATCGACTGCGGGAACGAGGGCATGTGGTGACGATGCCGGACCTGTTCGACGGGCGAACGTTCGAGAACGTGGAAACCGGCGTCGAGCACGCCCAATCGATCGGGTTCGACAACATCGTCGAGCGGGGCTTCGAAGCCGGCCGGAACATGCCGGGCAGCTATGTCGTGGTGGGATTCTCTCTCGGCGTCATGCCGGCCCAGCGCCTCGCACAACAGGACCCGAGGGTGGGCGGCGCCGTACTGTGCCATGCCATCGTTCCGGTCGACCACTTCGGGGACGGTTGGCCGGAGCCGCTGCCGCTCGACATTCACATGTCCGACGACGACCCGTGGTGTGAGGAGGACGGCGTTGTAGCACGCGAGGTGGCAGCCTCTGTTCCGGGCGTGCGGTTGTACCGATATCGGGGGAGTGGCCACCTCATCGCGGACTCGTCGTCTCCGGATCACGAGGTCGAACAGGGGAACCTGGTGATCGACCGGATCGTCGACTTCGTAGAACGGCGAGCCTCCACCATCGACGACCAGGACAGACCCGAACCGCCCTACGCAGCCGACGAATCCACCACGCTGGCGGCGTTTCTCGATTATCAGCGTGCGACGCTCGCCTGGAAGTGCAGGGACCTCGACGGCGACGGACTAGCAGCAACCACCGCAGCCTCCACGATGACGTTGGGCGGCATGCTCAAGCATCTGGCGTTCGTGGAGAGCTACTGGTTTTCGTACCGGCTACGCGGCGACGAGCCGGAGCAACCGTGGAGCACCGTCGACTGGGATCAAGATCCCGACTGGGAATGGACGTCTGCCGCCTCCGACACGCCCGACGAGCTCGTCGCAATGTGGGATTCCTCGGTCAAGGCGTCCCGGCGGATAGCTGAGGCAACCCTGGCCGGCGGCGGGCTCGAGACTGTTGCGCTGCGCCCCAACTCCGACGGATCCAGTCCGTCGTTGCGGTGGATCTTCTGTCACATGATCGAGGAGTACGCCCGCCACAACGGCCACGCCGACCTGATCCGAGAGTCGATCGACGGCGAAGTGGGGGAGTGACCACAACGAACGTCGGTCACACCCAGCGGTAGTGCTTTCCGGACTTCGAGCGTCCGACCATTTCGATACACCCCGCCGCGGCCAGGCAGTAGGCGAGTTTCTGCGCCGATTGCCGCCGCGTCTGCGCCGCCTCGGCCAGATCGGCGGTGGTGAACCCGGGTGACAGACGCGGCCCGGCCAGCGCCGCGATGTCGGCCATCGACCGGAAACGCCGGACCTCCACGATCCGGTCGAGGACACGGTCGATGGTGCGCCAGCCGCCGCGCCCTCGGCGTAGCGTCTCGTCGTGCTGCTGGATCGTTGACGTCTCGGCAAATACGACATCCATCTCGAATCGGGGATGGTCGAGCAGGGTGGGAACAGAGACGAGTTCATCGAGCAGCGACCACACGTCGCCCCGTTTCGGAGAAACCCTCCGTCGCTCGCCACGCACCAGCACGGTGCGGACCGATATGGGATGAACCACGAGAACGTCGTGGGACTCGAGCAGGTGGTCGAGTTTGCGTCCCATGGCGGCGAACGAACCGGTTTGGATTTCGATCAGCCGCTCGTGTTCGCTCCCCGGGCGCCGGACGACGTCGATGACGAAAGAGCCGAAGGGGATTTCTGCGTCGTCTCCCGGCTGCAGATAGTGGCGCTTGAGGTCGGCGTGGAGCGAACCCTCGCGCAGCGTGCCGATCTTCGGGAGGTTCATGAAACGGGAAAGATCGGCATCTCGGATCTGGCCCGAGGTTGCCGACGCCATGTCGACAGAACGTGTGAAACGTCGGCCCCGAGCCTGCGACTACTGGTGAGAGGCCGTCGAGGCCGCACGGGGTTCCCCCCTTCACCGTGCGGCCTTGGCGGCCCTATTGTCGTCCCGGCGCTCGGAATCGACGTCATCGAATGGCACGACCGGCGGCGGTCGCCGACACCGCATCGCGGAGCTCGTGGGGGCGGGCC
>JAOUGY010000359.1 GCA_029865445.1 Acidimicrobiia bacterium
GACGACGGCCCCCGTTTCGTGGTGGCTCCCACCGGCTATCGGAAGACGCACTACGCCATCGAGGCCGACGCTTCTGCCGCTGCGTATCCCTTCATTGCGGGGGCCGTCACCGGTGGGCGTGTGGTGGTGGAGGGAATACCGGCGACCTCGACGCAACCCGATCTCGCCATCATCGGAGTTCTCGAAACCATGGGATGCCACGTGGCGCGGGACCACGAGTCCATCATCCTGTCCGGACCCAGTACGCTTTCGGCCGTCGACGTCGACATGAACGACGCTCCTGACGCAGTTCTGGCACTCTCGGTCGCCTGCTTGTTCGCGGTGGGGGAGAGCCGGATCCGGAATGTGGGCAATCTCCGGCTGAAGGAGACAGACCGCCTCTCTGCTCTCGAAGCCGAGATCAACCGGATCGGGGGTCGGTGCCGGATCGAGTCCGACGACCTCATCATCACCCCAGGCGACCTCCATGGCGCCGTGGTGGAGACGTACGACGACCACCGGATGGCGATGTCCTTCGCCATCGCCGGCCTGAGGGTGCCGGGGATCGAGATCGCCGATCCCGGATGTGTCGCCAAGACCTGGCCCGGCTTCTTCACGATGCTGGACAGCCTGTGAACGCGCTGGTCGTAGCCGTCGACGGTCCCGGTGGATCGGGCAAGAGCACCGTCAGCCGACTTCTCGCCGAGCGAATCGGTTGGGCGCACCTCGACACCGGCGCCTTCTACCGCGCGGCAACGCTGATTGCGCTCGAAGAGGGCATCGACCCCCATGACGGACTCGGCGTGCTCGAGGCGATCTCGGGCCGGCGTTTCGGACAGGCTGACGGCGTCATGATGCTCGATGGCCGCGACGTCTCGACCGAGATCCGTTCTGAAGCGGTCACCGGTGCCGTCAGCGAAGTGTCGGCTCATCCGGCAGTCAGGCAGGCCATGGTTGCGCTGCAGCGGGCGTGGGTGCAAGACCGTGCGGGAACGGTAGCCGAGGGCCGCGACATCGGGACCGTGGTGTTCCCTGACGCTCACCTCAAAGTGTTCCTGACTGCCGACCCCGTCGAGCGCGCACGAAGACGAGCCGGAGAGACGGGAGCAGATTCGGTGCTCGTGGGCGAGGCATTGGCCCGCCGCGATCAGATCGACTCGACTCGGCCGACTTCGCCGCTGCGACCCGCCGACGACGCAGTGATCATCGACACGACCGGAATGAGCATCGAAGCGGTGGTCGCCGAGATCCTCGACCACCTGACCCCGGTCTGACCCCGCCGGGCGTCGTCTCACTGATTGGGCGACGCCTTCTGATCATTCGTCGAGCAGGGCAAGGGCGTCGGAGGCGGTCCACTCGCGGTCTCGTTCCAGCCAGCCACCCTCCCCGGAAGGGCGAGCGGTCAGGCTCGCCTCGACCAGAGCCTGCAGGGTCCCGACGAACGACCGCAGTTGCGGAGGCAACGGGAAGTATTCGCCCTCCTCGGTGACCGAAAGCAACTCGAATCCAAGCGTCGGATCGACCCGATCGATGACCTCTTGAACAAGGTGATCAGGAGCCGACGCGCCGGCAGTGAGGCCAACGACCGACACCCCCTCGAGCCAGCTTGCATCGATCTCGGAAGCGGAGTCGATTCGATGCGCCGCCCTTCCGAGTTCCCGGGCCACCCTGACGAGGGCTTGGGTGTTCGACGAATTCTCCGACCCGACCACGAGGATGAGATCGCAGAGCTCGCTCAGCCGGCGAACCGCTGACTGGCGATTGGTGGTGGCGTAACACAGGTCGCTCTTTCGGGACGTCTGCAGGGTTGGGAACCGCGAGGCAGCGTCGTCGAGCACCGACTGCCATTCGAAAGTTCCCAGAGTCGTCTGGGCGAGCAGAGCGACCTTCTCCGGGTCCGCCGGGGAGAACCCCCCGAGCCCGGTCTCCGGCTCCACGAGGGTGATGGCGTCGGGCGCCTCGGCGATCGTGCCGACGGCCTCGTCGTGTCCGGTGTGTCCGACGTAGATGATGTCGAATCCGCGTTTGGCCATCTGCTTCACCTCGTGGTGAACCTTCGTGACCAGCGGGCACACCGCGTCGATGACAACGGCGGCGCGTTCCTTCGCCGCTTCGACCACCTCTGGGGCGGATCCGTGTGCGGACAGCATCACCGGGGCCGATTCAGGGACGGACGCGATGTCATCGACGAAGACCACGCCGACCTTCTCGAACGCCCGCACCACCCATTCGTTGTGAACGATCTCGTGGTAGCAGTAGATGGGGGGCTCGAAGATGCGAACCATCCACGTGAGCGCCTTGATGGCCATCTCCACTCCCGCGCAGAAACCACGTGGTTCGGCGAGGATCAAACGGTCCGGTCGAGAGCTGGTTTCCATGCACGGGGGAGGTTAGGCACCGGCCCGATCAACCGGGGCATCGGCAGACCTAACCTGGCGCGATGTCTCGTCTACCCGTGGTTGCAGTTGTGGGCCGACCCAACGTGGGCAAGTCGACGCTCGTCAATCGCATCGTCGGCGGTCGGCAGGCCGTGGTCGAAGAAATGCCCGGCGTCACGAGAGATCGACGCGAATTCACCGCCGACTGGGCCGGTGCGGCGTTTCTCGTGGTCGACACGGGCGGATGGGACCTCAGGCCCGGGGCCGCGTTCTCCGAAGAGATCAGGGAGCAGGCACAGGCGGCGGTGGCGGCTGCCGACGTCGTGGTCTTCGTGACCGATGCCACCACCGGCCTCACCGACGACGACCAAGGCGTGGTCGACATCCTGCGGAGCGCCCAGGTGCCGGTGCTGCTGGCGGCCAACAAGATCGACGACGAATCTCGGGCCCGCCTCATCGACGACTTCTGGACACTGGGATTGGGACAGCCACACCCCGTTTCGGCTTTCCACGGCGTCGGAGTCGGCGACCTTCTCGATGCCATCATCGCCGTTCTCCCAGAGGGTCCTGAGGACCGTCCGGAGGACGATGTTCCGAACCTCGCAATCATCGGCCGGCCCAACGTCGGAAAATCCACGCTGCTGAACAGACTCCTGGGTGAGGAACGGGTCATCGTCTCGGAGCGTCCCGGGACCACCCGCGATCCGATCGATGTGGTCGTGACGCTCGAAGGGCACCACTACCGATTGATCGATACCGCCGGAATCCGGCGTCGGCCCCAGATCACAGAAGATGCCGACTTCTATGCGGTGCTCAGGGCAAGGGAGGTCCTCGCCCGAGCAGACGTGGCCATGCTGGTAGTCGACGCCGCCGAAGGAGTGACCCATCAGGACCAGCGGATCGCCGAGGAAGTGGTCGAGGCAGGCGCAGGACTCGTGCTCGTCGTGAACAAGTGGGACCTGGTGGACGACGAGAGCAGACGCCGCATCGAAACCGACCTCTCCGACCGGCTGCGCTTCATCTCGTGGGCTCCCATGGTGCGAATCTCGGCCAAGACGGGATCACGAACCGGCCGCCTCCCGGCTGCGGTCGAGGCGGTGATCGAAAATCGACTGACCAGGATCCCGACGGGGGTCCTCAACCGCCACGTGTCCGATTGGACGAACGGACACCCACCACCAACCCGCAGGGGACGAAGGCCGAGGATCAGGTACGTCGTGCAGGCCGGTGTGGCTCCGCCGACCTACGTGGTCTTCGTGACCGGGGGAGAGTTGGGGCCGGATTACCTGCGGTTTCTCGAAGGACGGATACGGGGTGTCGCCGATTTCACCGGCACGCCGATCCACGTGGTCACGAGGGCACGGGACCGGTGACCGACCCCTTCCTTCCGGAGGAGGACTCGACGCCCGAGGAGAAGGCGCCATGGGGATTCCGGCTGACGCTCTTTTTGGCAGCTCTCTATCTCCTGTGGCGTCTCGTGCAGGCGATTGGCTGGCTCA
>JAOUGY010000360.1 GCA_029865445.1 Acidimicrobiia bacterium
CGAACCAAGGACCGAGTGCAATCGCGCACGAGCGCCGGGTCCGCCGAGCGCCTTCCAGGCGACCGCCGCCGAGAGCGGTCCATCCACGAACACCACTGCAGGAGACGGCGCCGCGGCGAGAGGGGCGACGGCGACCGGGACATCGAGACCCGCTGCAACAAGTGCCGCCAGGTTCCCGCCCATCGAATACCCGGCTACACCCACCGGCCCGGCGTCGACAAAGTTGGTCACGAGAGCCCTGGCCTCGGCGATCGCGCCGATCCCCATCACCATGAAGTCACGAACCGTTCGGATCGCCTGAAGCGGAGCCGGCACCGTGCGCCGCTCCCCATAGTGGGGGATGTCGAAGATCACGCTCGCAAGGCCAGACTCGATGAGATGTGAAGCGAGCTTGCGTCTCGTGTCGAAGCCGTGGTCGTTCCACGAAGGCATGAGAACCACATGCCCACGAGCTCCCCGGGCCGGCTCGATCAACTCGACCGGCACCACTCGGGCCGTGTGAGCGAGCAGGTGCGCAACGGGGCTCGTAAAGGCTCCGCGTCTCACGCGCGCCGGCCCCATCACGGCCGGCCGATCCCAGGCGATGTCGAGAGGAGCGGTGGCACCGAACGCGGCCTGACTGTCGGGTGGGTCTTGACCCCATCCATCGGGGAACACCCGGAGGCGGCGACGGTCGAGCCCCGACAACAGGGCTCCGATCCGGTCGAGGGGATGCATGCGATCATTCTCCCGGTCGGTGGAGAATGGGTCCAGTCACGGGATACACACGCCGATGTCCACTCGGATGCGGTCCAAACTCGCTCTCGCGGCCGCGCTGTTGACGGCTTGCTCGGTGGGCGGATTCTCGCCGACTCCGGTCGACTTGCCCGAACGACGCCAAGCCATCGCCATCTCCGACGAATCGGGTGATCCCATCGAGGAGGCCACGTTCACGCCGATCGGTGGGGGCGAGGTCGTTCGCGCCGTTGATGGCATCCTCGACATCCCGCTGTCTCAGCCGCTTGCCGGAGTCATCAAAGCCCCGGGCTACCTCGACGAGCCGATCGTGGTGTCAGCCGAAACGTCCCCGGATCTTCCTGTGACCATGTGGAGTCGTGTGGGGGCCAACGGCCAGCCGCGGTACGCCATGCACTTCGGAGGCGACACGATGATGGGACGCCGGTTCCTCGACCCGGAACGAACCGACACCGAGGCGATAGACCCGGACGATCCTGCCACGGCCGTCGCCGCCGTCGCAGGGATATCGGACATCATTGCGGCCGCCGACATCTCGATGGTCAACCTCGAAACCGTGATCGGGGACGCCGACACCTCGGAGGCGACACCGGGCAAACGTTTCCTCCTTCAATCCCCACCCGTCATCACGGAGGCGCTGTCGGCCATGGGCATCGATCTCGTCACCCTCGGCAACAATCATGCGGTGGATTGGGGCGATGCAGGAGTGGTCGCCACGGTGGCTGCGCTGGATGGTGCTGGAATCGGCCACGTCGGGGCGGGGCTCGACGATGCCCAGGCGCGAGCCGGCACGATCCTCGCAGCCAACGGGCTTCAGGTCGGAGTCCTGTCCTACACCACAGTCACCGGGTCGACAGTCAATGACGCGCTCGTCGACCAGGAGGATCCGGCACCCTCCGACTCTCCATGGCAGCACGTTCCCGTCGAGCTTGGGATCGGTACGAAAGGGTCGGAGGTGTATCTCCCGGAGGGCCAGTACCTCCCAGGAGCACTGTGGAGGTGGTTCGAGCAGCTGTCGGTCGGCCCGGAGGAAGAGACGAGGATCTGGCGCATCCTGACGGCCGCGGTGCCCTACTTCCAAGATTGGGTCGCCCGCCGGGGCCACGGGGGCGCAGCATGGTTCAGAGCCTCCGCCGTCGAGGCCGACGTCGCCGAAATGCGGGCACGGGGCGCCGACGTCGTCGTGGTCCAGATCCACGGCGGCTACCAATTCTCGGAGGTCGGGTCGCGATTCTTTGCTTCGGCCGCCCATGCATCGATCGACGCCGGAGCGGACCTCGTTGTGGGTCACCACCCCCATGTGCTCCAGGGTTTCGAGTGGTACGACGACACCCTCATCGCTCACAGCCTCGGCAACCTGTTGTTCGACCAGGACTTCCTCGCGACCTTCTCCTCGGTCATCCTGCGGACCGTGTTCGAAGGTGACACCCTTCTCGAAGCGCGCGCCCTGCCGGTGGTTCTCGACCGATACCGCCCGAAGATGGCGACGGGGCAGGCTGCGGCACGAATCATCGGCGAATTGCGAGGGGACTCGACCGGTCTTGCACCGACCGACAAACACGTCGAGGTCATTGCCCGCACCGTAGGAGCCAACCCGATCGGCTCTGCGGAACTCTCCCTCGAAGGCAATGCCGGCGTGGTCGTCAGGGCGAGGGATCCCTACACTCTGACCGTCGCCACCGACGATCTCGGTATTGCCCAGATCCCTCCGGGACTGCTCGTCGCGACGGATGGGATCGCGGCCGGGGTGGCTCTCGGACGCGACCTGTTGCGGTGGGGCGACTTCGACGACCACCTGGCGGACGGGGACACCGAAGGCGGGACCCACTGGAATCTGGAAGGATCCCAACGCGCAGCGATAGTGGTGGGAGACCCGGTGGAACACCAGTTGGTGTTGCGGCTGACACCATCGCGAAGCCAGTCCGCTCTCATACGACCGGTGGCGAGGGTCGCTGCAGTCACCCATCGCTTCGTCGATTCTGATGGCAGGCCCACGGATTCGAACCCACAGCTGTCGGTGCGAGCGCTCGTCAAGAGGTCGGGTCCGGTGAGGCCCGTGGTGCGATTGGATCTCTACCACTTCGATGACTCGGATCCGTTGGAGGAGCCCGACTCGACCTACATCCGCCGCGTGGAGATTCCTCTCGACAGCCCGGAGGCCGAGACTTGGGTGATGGCAGAAGCCCTCGCCCCTCCGGATACGCTCGAAGCAGTCGACGGTCTGACTCCGAACGCCATCATGGTCTACGTGACAATGGCGTCGGGCACACCCAGCGTCGCCGATATCGACGACCTGAAGCTGATCGAGTGGTACGTCGGCGACGACCTTCCCGCCGGCTTGTGGCTGGAGGCCGACGTCATACGGTCGACCCGACCGGAGGTGGACATCCTGGTCAGGTGACCGAGTCTCCGCGATGGCGACGGTACAGGTACCACCAACCGAACCCGTGGGCGACGACACCCGCCAGCAGAACCAGCGCCATCACCCATTGCCCGAAGGCGGCCGCCAACGCGGCGGCGACGGCCGCCGCCACGACCAGCGCAGTCCTCACACCATTCAAAGGTCCGAACATGCCGCCGATCCTATTCGATCACGGGCGGCAGTCGACCGTGAACCTGATCTCGTACCCTCCGACCGCCGATTGGACGGTGCTCTGCCCCTCACATTCATCGAACCGTCCGCCAAAGCTCCAGCGGATCCGCCTGGGATCGTCGGTGAGCGAGGGCGTTGCCGAACTCGGGACCACATCCACATACGGGTCCGGGGGTTCGTCGAATACGAAGGAAGCAAACGCCGGCCCGAGAACGCCGCCCAGATGACCCTGATTCACGGCACGTCTGTCGACCTCGAGCTGCTCCACGATGACGTCTTCCATCTCGTATCTCGGATCACACCACGACGCGTTCAGATCGATCCGACACGACCGGAGCTGGAACAGACCGATACCTCCGAGGACGATCCCGAGCGCCAAGACGGCCCTCACGGTCCCGAACTTGGGTTGCAGCGACAGCGATGCGATCGCCAGAGTGACGAGTCCGACGATGAGGGCAAAGATCGACGCCCACATCCACGAGCGGCTCGAAGTTGTGTCTGCGAACAAGCCGAGAAGGGCAACCAC
>JAOUGY010000057.1 GCA_029865445.1 Acidimicrobiia bacterium
CGGTCGGGGCTGGAGACCGACCACGTTCATGTAGTCAACCGCCTTGTCGAAATCCCACTGCGCTCCGGGGTGGAGGGGTGCGTCGGAGGGGATTCGAAAACCGAGATGCATCCCGATGTCCACGACGACGCGAGCAGCCCGGAACACATGGCTCGCCAGCATGCCGAACACATAGTCGGGCTTCTCGAAGTATCCGAGTTCGTGCATCAGCCGCTCGGTGTAGAGCGCCCAACCCTCGCCGTATCCGGAGTACCAGACCATCAGCCGGTGGAATCGACTGAGCCGTTCGGCCAGGGTCATCACGTAGGCGACCTGCAGATGATGCCCAGGGAAACCTTCGTGGTAGGCGGTGGACACCTCCTGGTAGAGCGGGATGGGTCCATCCTCGGGTGGGAGCGAATACCAGATACCGCCGAGCCGAGTCGTGAAGTCCTCGCTGGGCTGCAGGTAGTACGCACCGAGCGGACCACCCGGCGGGGCGATGTTGACCGAGACGCCTTTGATCTCGTCGGGAACGTCGAAATGCGGGCCGTCGAGATCGGAGACGGCGCTCGTCTGGCGCCGTTGGACGAAGTCCACGAATGCTGCACGGTTGGGGGCGGCACGGTCCGGATCCGTCTCGAGGAGGTCGGCGACCTCTCGCACGGTGGCTCCTGGTTGGATTTCCTCGCCGACACTCCGCATCTCTTCGAGGATGCGACCGAGCTCGAACCAACCCCACTCATACGTCTCCCGGGGATCGATGGCCATGCCCACGAAGCTCTCTGCAGCCCGGCGGTAGCGCTCCTCGCCCACACCATCTGACTCCGGGGCATGTGGGAGATACTCATGCTGCAAGAAATCCGCGAACTCGGAAGCCGCTCGTTTGGCGCCGGCCACCGCTCCAGCCAGCCGCCCGGATCCGTCTTCGGTGCCGGCGAGGCAGTCGAACGCCGAGGATGGGCCGCCCAGATCCCGTGCCTGAGCGATGACCGACTCGGCCTGTCGCCGGGCGGCGATCTTGCCTTCATGGAGCGCCATCTTGAGCTTGTCCCGGTATCCCTCGAACGCACCGCCGATGGTCTCGAGCCGTGCGCACACCGCCTCTCGACCTTCGGGGGTGGAAGAATCCATCACGTCGAACACCGACCTGATCGCTTCGAAGCTGCTCGCCATGTGCGACACGTCGTAGAGGTGATCGCCTGCGTCGTAACCCGCCTTCTGCTCCCCGAGGAACGCGTACGCCACCTCCGCTGCCAGCCGTTGCCACGGGTCGGCATGGTCGAGGTGACCGGCGAAGGCAGTTCGATACCGTTCGACCGTCGCCCGTTGGGCATCGACACCGTCGGGTCCGAAGTCCGGCCATAGGTGGTCGCGCCCCGGAAGGCCGAGAGACGTGGACATGAGCGGGTTCAGCTGAACGATCTCCTCCACGAGTTCGTCGGAGATCGTGAACGGGTCCGGGTGCATCGGGCCAGGCTAACGTCGGGCCATGGTCGACCGAACCGCTCCCGAGCTCATCGAGGTGCGACCCGACGAACGATTCGACCACGATGCCGTGTCGTCGTGGATAGGCGGCCGGCTTCCCGGCTCGGACGGAGGGCTCGAGGTCCGTCAGTTCGGGCGCGGGAAGGCGAATCTCACGTATCTTCTTCGTTACCCCGACCACGAATACGTTCTTCGACGTCCCCCGATCGGACCCGTGGCGCCTTCTTCTCACGACATGGCGCGCGAGTATCGGGTGCTGTCCACCCTGTGGCAGGCCTTCCCGAAGGCGGCACGCGCGCTGCTCTTCTGCGCGGACCCCGACATCATCGGCGCACCGTTCTTCATCATGGAACGCCGACAGGGCGTGGTGGTCCAGGACCGCATCCCCGCCGTGTTTGGTGGCGGAACCGACACCGAGGCGAACCGTCGGCTGAGCGCGGTGGTCGTGGACACCCTTGCGGAATTCCACGAGGTCGACCCCCAGGAGGCCGGCCTGGCCGACCTCGGCCGCCCGGAAGGTTTCGTCGAACGCCAGCTCGCCGGATGGCTCGAGCGATGGAACAGGGCGGCCCACGAGGACAATCCCGTCGCCGACGACGTCGCTCGCTGGTTGCAAGCCTCTTTGCCCACAACGGAAGGTGCCACGCTCGTACACAACGACTGGCGCCTCGACAACATGGCGGTCGACGAGCACGACCCGGGCCGGTGTGTGGCCGTGTACGACTGGGACATGTGCACGCGGGGCGATCCGCTCGCCGACGTCGGCACGCTCATGGCCGTGTGGCACGATCCCGGGGAGATGGCAGCCGGGTTGAGCCCGATGCCTACGACTGCCCCGGGGTTCTTGTCGCGGTCGGAGGCCATCGAACGGTACGGCGAGGTCTCGGGGCGCGATCTCTCGCACATCGATTGGTACGTGGTGTTCGGTACGTTCAAGATGGCTGCCGTGATCCAGCAGATCTACGTTCGCTGGCTGCGAGGCCAAACGAGCGACGCCCGGTTCGCGGTGATGGGCGACGGGGCCAGACAGCTCATCGACCTCGCATCAGCCCGGCGGCCCTGAGCGGACCCTCGACCCTTCAGAGATCGCGACGGGCGAAGCGAACAAAGCGCGGCCGCGCCGACGACGACCACATGGCCGGTCCAGATACCGGTCGCCCGGGACGAGCGGCTGTTCCAGCGTGTCTTCGGTCATCTCATCTACACAACACCACCGTCACGTCGCTTTGTGACACTCCGCTGCGAACTCTGATCGATAAGGGGCGCAATCTCTGCAACGATCTGGCATGCTGGTGGCCGCAATCGATTGTGGTGCCCATCGGCACGAGGAGTCGTTCGTGGAACAAGCTGCAGATTTCGTCATCGCCGGAGCAGGACACAACAGCCTCGTCACCGCCGCCTATCTGGCCAAGGCCGGGTACTCGGTGGTGGTGCTCGACGCCCGGGACGAGGTGGGAGGCGGTGCCTCGACCGAGGAGGTGCTGCTCCCCGGCTACCACTTCGACACCTGCTCGACCGGGCACACCCTCATTCAGGCCAACCCGCTGCTCGCAGACGACGAGTTGGGACTGTATTCCGAACAAGGCCTGACCTATGTCGATCCCGACCCCGTGGCCCACGTGGTCTTCCCCGATGGCGAACACTTCACGATGTTCCTCGACCTCGAACAGACGCTCACCGAGATCAGGAGATTCTCCACGGCAGACGCGGCCGCCTACCAGCGGATGCTCGACGAGTTCGAGGAGATCAAGTCCGTGTACGGAGCGTGGCGCTTCACTCCGGTGGGATACGGACCTTCTCTCGACGAATCGCTCTCTCGCCACCCCCGTGGGACCCTCTGGATGCGGCGGAACGTGATGTCGGCGTGGGACGTGATCAGCCGGGAATTCGAGAGCCGCCATGTTCAGGCGTTCATGACGTGGATGGCGTTCCAGACCGCCCAACCCATCGACTCTCCAGGATCCGCGTATCTCGCCTACTCCCTGGTGGGGGGCCGGCAGCGACGGAGCTGGTCCATTCCCATCGGCGGATCGGCCGCTCTTCCTCGAGCGATCGAATCGGTCCTTCGCTCCTGCGGGGCGACGATCGTCACGAACACGCGAGTGACCGGTCTCGTGGTCGAGGCCGGGCGGTGTGTCGGCGTCGAGACCGATCAGGGCGAGGTCTTCAGGGCTTCGCGCGGAGTCGTGTCGTCGATCCACGTCAAGTCGTTGGTCGAGATGGCGCCTGCTGGCTTGTGGGGTGACGACTTCCTCTATGGCGTCGACACCTACGACGAGGGCATCAGCTCATTTGCGAGCTACTACGTCACCACCGAGGAACCCCGCTATCTCGCAGGTGACACGACCCGGAGCGCGGTGTCGGCGGGGTGGGCGGCCTGGCCCGAAGACGTGATCGAGTTCGCTCGGGGAGTCCGGCAGGGACGGATCCACGAGCCTGGGACGTTCTTGCTCTTCGCCACGCCGACGCTGGTGGATCGGTCCCGAGCACCTGAGGGTGGCCATACGGTGAAGATTCTCTCCATGGCGCCGTACGAGTGCCCCAATGGCGATTGGGACGGATACAAGGACGAACTGGCGGCCAGTCACCTCGACATCCTCCGTCAATGCGCTCCGAATCTCACCGAGTCCACGATCCTCGCATCCAAGGCGAAGAGTCCACTCGACATCGAGGCAGCCAACCCCCACATGTGGCACGGCACCATCCACGGTGGCGATCGCGGGTTGAAGAACTCATGGTCCCAGCGGCCCGTTCCCGGTTGGGCTCAACACCGGATGCCCATCCCCGGCCTGTACCAGACCGGCGCAACCACCCACCCGGGCGGGTCGATCACCGGAGCCCCAGGGCGCAACGCCGCGATCGTCATCCTCGACGACCTCGGGACCACGATTCCGGCAGTCCTGGGGGATACGTGAGCTGGCCGGCTGCCGACGCCGTTCCCCGCCGCCTCGCCACCCCCGATCTCGTCCTCGAACCGCTCGGGCCCGAACACAACACGTCCGATCACGAAGCCTGGAGTTCGTCGATTGCTCACATCCGGTCGACTCCCGGTTTCTCACCGGAGCTGTGGAAGGGCGACGACTGGCCGGTCCCCATGACACCGGAGGAGAATCTCGCGGATCTGGTCCAGCATCGCCAGGAGTTCGACGACGGCGTGGCCTTCGCATTCACGGTGCTTCACCCCAACACGGGGGCCGTCATCGGGTGCGTCTACATCGATCCCGACACCGAAGCGGAGGCCATGGTTCGGAGCTGGGTACGGGCCGATATGGCGGAACGCGACGACGAGTTGTTCAGGGCCGTCTCCGCCTGGCTCCGGACGCACTGGCCTTTCGGCTCGGTTCGATGGCCCGGGCGGGACTACAGCTCCCTTCCGTGACGCGTTCCGCATCGAGAGTGGGTTTTGCACCGGACCCGCAACCCCCCATCGGCGGTCTCCGTCGATGGAGGCCGCTCTCCTGGGACGGCCGTTCACCGGGCGGTCAGCACCAACGGCCCGTCGTCGGTGATCGCGACGGTGTGCTCCATGTGAACGCCGCGCGAGCCGTCCGCGCTCCTGATGGTCCAGCCGTCGTCGTCCATCCGAATCTCATCGGTCCCGGCCAGGAACCATGGCTCGATGGCGATGACCAGACCAGCTCGCAGCCGTAGACCTCTCCCCTTCTGGCCGTTGTTGGGAACGTGAGGGTCGCCATGCATGACCCTGCCGACACCGTGACCCCCGAACTCGAGGTTGATCCCGTATCCGGCGTCGAACACGGTCGACCCGATCGCGTGTGAGATGTCACCCAGCCGATTGCCCACCCGGGCGGCTTCGACCCCCGCCTGCAGCGCACGAGTTGCCGTGTCGATCAGATCGAGATCTTCCTGACGGGCGTTCCCCACCACGAAGCTCAGCGCAGAGTCCGCAACCCAGCCATCGACCCGAGCGGCAAAGTCCACGGTCAACAGATCGCCGTCGGAAAGCACATAGTCGTGCGGTAGGCCGTGGAGGACCGCATCGTTGACAGAGGTGCAAAGCACATGGCCGAACGGGTGGGCGCCGAACGAAGGGTGGTAATCGATGTAGCACGACTCGGCGCCCGCCTCCGTGATCATTCGATGAGCGACACCATCGAGATCCAACAGGTTGACGCCAACTGCGGCGAGCTTCGAGAGCTCGCTCAACACGGACGCGACGAATCGACCGGCCGGCCTCATGGCCTCGACTTCAGAGGGGCGCCTGAGCTCGATCATCGGCGAGAGGTTACGCGCTCGGCCCGGTCGTAGAAGGCCGCGTCAGTCCATGGCGTCTCGCGCCCACGCCAGAACCCGGCGCCCTCCGTCGTCCGCCGCCGTCGATGGCACGATCGCCACGTCGACACCGGCCGCTCGATAAGCCTCGAGGCGACCCGCCAAATCGGCGGCCGATCCGTACAAGCCCACCAGAGCGAGCAGGTCATCGGGAATCAGTCTGGCCAGATCCGAAACCGGCTTCCCTTGCCGGGCTTCGGCTACGAGTTCGCCAAAGCCCACCTCGGCCAACATCTCTCCGTATCCGGGCGGGCGGAGGTAGTGGGCGACCTGGCCGGCGATCTGTCGTCGCGACTCGGCCGAAGGATCGAGTGCTCCCACAACCCAGGCGACCACGCCCACATCTCCGGCGTCGGCAGCGAATCGGCCGGCCTGCTCCGGCGTGACGAGGTTCACGACGATCCGGTCGGCGACGTGGACGGCAGCTTCGAGCATCTTCGGCCCGAACGCCGCGACGGAGATGTGCGCGGGGAAGGAACCGAGCGCAGATCGGTATCCGCGGGTACTCCTCCCGGTCTCGAGCTGGGACCTGATCTCGGGCACCATCCTGCGGAGGCGATCCGCCTCACCCCCGTACGATCGATCGTGGATGTGTTGGACCATCCTTCGGTTCGAGGCGCCGAGGGCGAGCCGGGCGGGCCGAGCCGAGAGCGCCGACACCGAAGCGGTGGCGCGGGCAAGAGTCACCGCATCCCTCGTCCCCGCGGCCAGCGGCCCGACCGTCAGAATCATGTCGGAGGTCTTCGCACCCAGGTATCCCGCCAGCGCGAACGCATCGAAGTGGAACAGCTCACCGATCCACATTTCGGTCGCACCCAACCGGTTGGCCGTGGCAGCGATGTCGAGCACCTCGGTCGGAGGACGGTCGAGCCAGTAGGGGGCAACCACGGACAGCATTCCTTCATCTTTGCGTATCTGTCGTACCCGAGGCGTATCTTGAGATGGAGACGAGGGAAGGGGTTCTCATGCCGGAACGCAAGCGAGTGCTGGTCACCTTCAAACCGAAGGACAAACGGCGGAGGAAGGCCGACAAGACCGAGGTGTTCATGAGCACCGTCGACGAGGGATTCGAGGTCAAGGCGGCGGCCACCATGGGACCGCCCACGGACCACGGTGTGGTGTACGACGTCAACGAATACCGGGCACCGATCCTGGTAGCCGACCTCACGGACGAGCAGATCGCAGCGCTGGAGAAGGCGGCCGATGTGGCGACCGTGGAAGAGGACGGCGAGATGTATGCATTCGGGCCTCAGCTCGCGGTGGAGGGCGAGCCGTCGCTCGATGAGGAGACGATCCCGAGCGGTATCAACCTCATCAAAGCACCTCCGGCGTGGCCGTGTTCGGAAGGCAAGGCCATCAAGGTGGCCGTGCTCGACACGGGAATCGACTACTCCCACCCTGATCTCGCGGTCAACTATCGAGGCGGCGCCAGTTTCGTTGCCGACGAAAGCGACCCGATGGATTACAACGGCCACGGGACGCACTGTGCCGGGACCATCGCTGCCGCCTTCACGGGTGCCGGAGTGGTGGGCGTCGCGCCGAGCGCCTACCTCATCGCCGCCAAGGTGCTGAGTCGTTCGGGACGGGGTGCCTGGTCGAACCTCATCGCAGGCATCGACTATGCCGTGAACGACCGCGGCGCCCGAATTCTGTCGATGAGCCTTGGCGCCGCGGCCGCCCCAACGGCTGTGGAGGCGATGTGCACGATGGCCTGGGAAAAGGGTGCTCTGCTGATCGCGGCTGCCGGAAACGCAGCGGGTCCCGTGGGGGCACCGGCCGCATATGAAAGCGTCATGGCCGTGTCAGCGATCGACGATCAGGGTTCACTTGCCTCGTTCTCGAATCGAGGACCCGAGGTGGAGTTGTGCGCTCCGGGCGTGCAGGTGCTGTCAACGGCTCCGGGAGGCGGCTACCGCCGCCTGAGCGGAACGTCCATGGCGTGCCCTCACGTGGCGGGCGCGGCGGCGGTGGCGTGGGGGGCGCACCGATGGGCGTCGAACGAGGAGATCAGGAGTCTGTTGACCTGGCGCGCCGACCTCATGGGGCGTATCGAGCGGACTGAAGAGTTCGGATGGGGACGGGTGGACGCCGAGGCCGCAGCGTGTGAACTGGAGCGGCCACCCGTGAGCTGACTTAGATGGTCACCTCGCCATCGAACTCCACCCTCACCACGGATGGGTCGACACGGAGACGCTCGAACGCTGAACGGTCGATGCGGAGGGCGGCGGCGCCGATCGCCGGAAAGACGTGTTTGACGGCAACCGAAGCGAATTCGTCGGGAAGTTCGGTGAACGTGACGATCACGTCGACGGAGTCGTCCCTATCCAGCCGGGCGACAACAGCGGGATCGATCTCGACCATTGGACACCTCCTCAGGCGGGCAGAAAACGGCGCACCCCACTGTCGGCTCAGGTGCGTTTCGACCCGTAACCATTCCAGTGTGTCACGGTGGCGGCATCCCGGCGAGCGGCCTTTCCAAACCGTCCAACCGGGCGGCCCAGCGGCACGAGGGCAACGATCTCGAACCGGTCCGGGATGCCGAGCAACTCCCGCATGTCGGCCTGTCTGGACCACCACACCGTTGTGAGAACCGTCCCGATGCCGAGCGATCTGGCGGCCAGCATGAAGTTCTGCACCGCCGGGTAGACGCTCGCGTACAAGGGACCGATGTCGATCGGGCCCTCGTCGTCGGAGGGCGTGATGGAGACGTCGGGCATCAGGAACAAGACCAGCGCAGCGGCGGACTCGAGACCTTCGGCGAGCGTGCGCGACGCCTTCAAACCCCGATCGAACTCCTGGCGTTGGGCGTCCGACCAGCCCGGGGGCAGCTGGGAGAGCTGCGCCTTCTCCCATCGTTCGTAGGCAGTGCGGTAGATCCAGGCCACCCTGACCTTCAAGTCGAAGTCGGTGACAACGAGGTACTGCCACGGCTGGCTGTTGCCACCGCTCGGCGCCTGCTGGGCGGCGGCCAGACAACGCGCGACCTCCTCATCGCTCACGGATTCACCGCTGTACCGGCGGATCGCCCGCGTGGTCATGATCCCTTCGTACATGTCCATCATCGGCCCCGGAACTCAGGGGGTCGTCGCTGCTCTATGGCATTGATCGCCTCGGCGTGGTCTTCGCTCCCCATCGTGACCACCTCGTATCCGAGTGCGACGTCGAAGGATGAAGCGAACATCTGTTTCACCCAGGAGTTGACCGCCAGTTTCGTGTATCTGAGGGCGAGAGGCGCGCCGGCCGCCAGTCGGCCGGCAAATGACAGTGCTGCGGCACCGAGTTCCTCGGGAGCATGCACCTCCGCCGTCAACCCCAGTCGATGTGCCTCGGCGGCGGAAATCGGATCGCCCGTGAGCAGGTAGCGCTTTGCCAGCATCGGGCCGATGAGGAGCGGCCAGATGCCGGTGCCACCGTCCCCTGCCACCAGGCCAACCCGCACGTGGGGATCCCCGATCACTGCCGCATCCGACATCAACACCACGTCGCACAACAGCGCGATGGTTGCACCGAGACCCATGGCAGGACCGTTCACGGCAGCCACGATGGGAACCTCGATGTCGAGCAGGTTCCAGACGATGCGCTTGCCCGCGGCGCGCACCTCCTCCCGGCTGACCGGATCCTGGAGCTCCGGGAACCAGCCGTAGTCCCCGCCGGCGCTGAAGGCCCGCTTGGAACCGGTCAACACCACCGCCCTGTAGTCGTGGTTCGTTCTCAGATCCGAGAAGAACCGATCGAGGTCATGATGGAGCCGGCCGTCGATGGCGTTGACATCGGACGCCGGATGGTCGATCGTCGCCACGAGCACCGCTCCGGCCTCTTCCGTCCTGATGGTGTCGTAGCTCATACCCGCTCGTATCTCATAGCTGCTCGTGACCACCCAGCCCCAACAGAACACGTCCGGCGACCTCCCAAGTCGGTTGGGCGATCATCATGTGCTGCGCACCCGTGTTGACGTCGCGGAATCGCCGTTCCAGCGGTGAGCTCCGGTAGATCGAAGTCCCGCCTGCCGCCCGGTACATCGACTCTGTGACCCGTACCGCAGCTTCGGCCGCCCCGGTGGCCGCCATGCGCAGCCGCGCCCTGGTCACATCATCCAGAGAGTCACCTGCGCACGCCACGGCCCACGCCCCCTCCACGACATCGTTGAGGTAACACCGAGCCGCGTCGAGCGTCATCTCCGATCGCGCCACGGCCTCCTGCACCGACGGGCGGTCGGCCAGGCTACGGCGGCTCCCGGTCGGCACCTTTCCGGACGCGAGCTCCTTGAGGTCTGCGATGGCCCCGCGGGCCGCGCCGAGGAGCACCGCCGCCACACCGAGGGCGAGCATGCCGTAGATGGGAAACCGGTACAGGGGCTCGTCGCTCCACGGTTCATCCTGGCCCACCACCCAAGTGTGGGTGTCGGGGACGTATACATCGGTCAGACGAATGTCGTGACTGCCGGTGGCGGCCAAACCCATCACATGCCACGTGTCGAGGATCTCGACCTGGTGGTTGGGAACGACGGCCGTCCTCACCACCTGCTCTCCATCCGGGATGAATCCAACGGTGATCCAATCGGCATGAAGACAACCCGAGCAGAATGGCCAGGTGCCCGAGATGCGGTAGCCCGCATCGTGGCGAACGCCTCCGCCCTTGGGGGCAAGGACACCGGCTGTGAGGGTGGACGCGCCGTCGGCGTAGACCTCGTGGGCTGTCGGCTCGGGAAGAAAGGCCCCGTTCAAGGACGTGGTGGAAGCAATCATCACGATCCAGGCTGAAGCAGCATCGCTCATGGCGATGTGCTCCAACACCTCGGCTGTGGCCACAGGAGGGGATGCGAAGCCACCGAGGGCACTCGGCAATCCAAGGCCGGGTAACCCGGACGTTCGGACCGCCCCCACCACGTCGTCCGCCAACCTACCAGTTTGCTCGGCCAACTGTGCAGCCCCGCGGACCTGTTTTGCAAGCGTTTGCGCTTTGGAGACCAGATCTGCCCTGTCCCCAATACTCAGAGTCATTCTCTGATTCTACTGACTTAAACCAGACGGAAGGTCCAGAATGCCCAGAAGGGTTGGGATTACGGAGGACATGGGCCAACATGCGGACATGACAACGGGCCTTCCGCCGCCGCCGACCACCCGCAAGGCACGCTCCACATACGAAGGGCTCATCGCCGCCACCCGTGAGGTCGTGAGATCCGAAGGTCGCGTCGACGCCGAGCGGATCGCGGCGGCCGCAGCCTTGTCGCCGGCAACCTTCTACTCGTACTTCTCTTCCAAAGACGCGGCGCTGGCGGCCGCATTCGACAGAGCGCTCGACGACATGCTCCGACAACTCGACGAGCATCTGACGATCGAACGCCTCCTGGAGTTCGGCCTCGCCGAGACCGTTCGCTCCCTGGTGTGGATGGTCGCCCGAGGTTTCACCCACGACGCAAGGGTCTTTCGCCTGACGATGAGCCGGCTACCCGAGTCCGAGGTGCTCCGGACCGTCTATCGCCACCACGATCAGGCCCTCACAGACAAGGTGGAGCGTTTCGTCCGATTGGGCATGAGCGCCGGACAGATCCGGGTCGGGGAATCCCGCCCCATGGCGGAAGCGATCGTGGTCTCGGTTCAGGGCTTCCAAAACCCGCTCATCGTGAGGCAGGGCGCCTCTCCGTTGTTGGAGGAGTTGACGACGATGCTCACGAAGTTTCTGACGCCCTGAATCAGCCGTCGAGAACCTTGGTGAAGATCCGGATCAGGTGACGGATGTCGTCCTCATCGAGCTCCGGGAACATGTCGTGCTCGGCTTCGATACGCATCGCTATCTCGGTCTTCATGGCTTCACCGGCGTGGGTGAGCACGAGTTGCTTCACCCGTCGGTCCCCCGGGTCCGGCCGCCGCTCGACGAGACCCAGTCCTTCCAGCCGGTCCGCGATCCCGGTGATGTAGGAGGCATCGAGACACAGGCGTTCGGCCGCAGCGCCCATCGGCAGCGGTTCGTCGAGCTCCCGCAGCATGGCGTACAGCGGCGGTGTCAGATCGAAGTCCGCCACGACCTGATGGAAACGCCGTCTCATGCGATCGCCCATCCGACGCATGATCTCGGCCAGTTCCGCCCGGTCGCGCATAGCGTCGTCGGATCGCCGAGGTGCGGATGTCCCCATGTCGCCAGAAATCACCTCAGGACTCGCCTCAGGGATCGCGTTTTGGTGGATGCCCTCATCCTGGGTGCTATCAACCATTGGCAAAGACGATAACAGACAAAGAAGAAATTGACATTACAAAGCATTCGCGCGATGCTGCCCGACTCAGACCAGAAGACACAGACTCACGACAAAGGGGTGACCATTGACCGACCCGATCGTGTCGGTGATGGGTGTGAACAAGACGTTCGGGGGCACGATCGAGGCCCTCGTCGACGTCAACCTCGACTTCGAACCCGGAATCATCTACGGATTGCTCGGGCCGAACGGAGCCGGGAAGACCACACTCATCCGCGTCCTGACAACGCTTCTCAAACCCGACTCGGGCTCAGCCCGAGTGGCGGGCGTCGACGTGATCTCTGATCCAGTCACCGCACGGACGCGGCTCGGGCTCGCCGGGCAATTCGCCGCCGTGGACGACTATCTCACCGGACGGGAAAACGTGGAGATGGTGGGACGCCTGTACAACCTGAGCCGCACCGACGCGGCTCGACGAGCAGATGAAGTGCTCGAACGGATCCATCTGACCGACGCCGCCGAACGGCCCGTGCGCACCTACTCGGGCGGTATGCGTCGCCGCCTCGACCTCGCCGCCTCCATGATCGGCAGGCCTCAGGTGTTGTTCCTCGACGAACCGACCACTGGCATCGACCCCCGGAGCCGGGTGGACGTGTGGGACCTCATCGAGGATCTCGTAGCGGACGGAACGACCATCCTGCTCACGACGCAATACCTCGACGAGGCGGACCAGCTCGCCGCCCGGGTGGGTGTGATCGACGAGGGGAGGCTGATCACCGAAGGCACCCCGGAGGAGCTCAAGGACAAGCTTGGCGGTTCTGTCGTCGAGCTCACCGTCGACGACGACACCCGCACGAGGACGATGGACACCTTGAGATCCGTCAACGGCGACGAGCCGGTGTACGACGCAGGCTCGAAGCGGATCTCGCTTCCCGCTCCCGATGGATCGGCCACGCTGATCCAGGTCGTGCGTGCCCTCGATGATGCGGGTATCGCCCCCGGCGATCTGTCGCTCAGGAAACCCACGCTCGACGACGTGTTCATGACACTGACCGGACACGTCGCGGAGGACACCAACAAGTCGCCACAGCGCGGCCGCCGTGGCCGGCAGCCCGAGAGGAATCCGCAATGACCACCACTGTCACCAGAACCCGCATGTCACCGGGCCATGCCATCAAGGACACGTGGGTCATCACCAAGCGCAACCTCCTCCGCAACGTGCGCCTGCCGCAGCTGTTGCTCTTCGCCACGATTCAGCCGGTCATGTTTCTGTTGCTGTTCAACTACGTGTTCGGCGGGGCACTCGGCCAATCGCTCCCACCGGCCGCCAACGGCCAGTACATCAACTGGATCGTCCCCGGCTTGCTCGTCCAGGTGGCGACTTTCGGGTCGGGTCAGACCGCGCTCGGATTGACGGAAGATCTCTCGAAAGGCGTGATCGATCGGTTCCGATCGCTACCCATGGCCCGCTCGGCGGTGCTCGCCGGACGGACCCTGGCCGACGCCATTCGAAACGGGTTCGTGATAACCCTCATGCTCGCCGTCGGGTTCGTCATCGGATTTCGGTGGCAGACGAGCCTGTTCGGCATGCTCGGCGCCATGCTCGTCGCCATGATGTTCGCCTACGCCTTGTCCTGGGTGATGGCATCGATCGGGCTGGCAGTGAAGAACCCGGAAGCCGCACAGTCGGCGGTGTTCCTCCCCGTCTTCCCACTCGTATTCGCCTCGTCGGTGTTCGTACCCACCCAGACCATGCCCGACTGGCTGAGGAGCTTCGCAGACGTACAGCCCATCACCGTGACGGCCAACGCCCTCCGCGGATTGATCCTCGGCCGGGATGCTCTCCTCCCCACTCAGTCCGTTTCGGGCCAGGTGTGGGCAGCGATCGCCTGGGCCGCCGGCATCTTCGTGGTCTTCGCCCCGCTGGCCGTCCGCCAGTACCGGAGAATCACCGACTGATCAAGTGGCGTCGATCTCTCGCGGCAACCCGAGGAGCATCTCGGAGATGATGTTCCGGAGCACCTGAGAGGTTCCGCCTCCGATCGTCAATGCCCGGGAGTACAGGAAGCCCCAATCCCACTCGTCGTCGCCCGGCCGGCGCGCTGAGTGGAGGACACCGGCCGTTCCCTTGAGATCCTTCACCAACTCCATCACCGCCTGTCCGTGCCGGTCTGCGATGAATTTCTTCACGGCGGCCTCGGGACCTGGCGACACGCCTGCCATCAGTTGAGACACGATCCGATATCCGAGCACTCGCATCACCTGGGACTCGATGTGGAGCCGCGTCGCCCGGTCGCGGATCCGAGGGTCGTCGCAACCCCGGATCAGGTCGATCATCTCGGAGGTCTCCGGTCCCTGTCCCCACAGCACTCCGCCCGACGACAGCGACACCCGTTCGTTGCCGAGCGTCAGTTTGGCCAGAGCCCACCCGCCGTTCTCCGGGCCGATCAGGCTGCCGGCCGGAAGGCGTACACCATCGAAGAAGACCTCGCAGAACCCGTGGTCGTGGGTCATCTGTTTGATGGGTCGCACCTCGATGCCCGGGGTGTCCATGGGGCAGGCGAAATAGGAGATTCCTTTGTGTCTCGGGACCTCGGGATTGGTGCGGGCGAGGAGGATGCCCATGTCCGCCTTTTCCGCATAGGTGTTCCACACCTTCTGCCCTGTGATGACGTACTCGTCACCGTCCCGAACCGCCCGAGTGCCGAGCGAGGCGAGGTCGGATCCGGCGCCAGGCTCGGAGAACAGCTGACACCAGAACTCGGTGCCCTCCAGGAGAGGCCACAGATACCGATCTCGCTGGGCATCGGAACCACCCGCCAAAATCGTGGGGCCGGCCCAACCGATTCCGATCGGGTTGTGGGCGTGAGGGTCGATCCCTGCTGCGTCGAGTTCCATCGACACGATCAATTGCATCTCGGCGTCGGCATCCGACCCCCACGGGGACGGCCAGCCGGGTGCCACCCATCCGGCCCGGGCCAAAGACACAGGATCGGGTTCCGGGTGCGCCTCCACCCACGACCTCACAGCTACGCGGCGGGGATCATCGGGTGCCGGCAGGGTGAAG
>JAOUGY010000361.1 GCA_029865445.1 Acidimicrobiia bacterium
CCAGCTTGACCAGGCCGGTGATGTCCTGCACCGTGGATCCGGCTGGGAGCTTGTCCACCATCTTCTCCAAGAGGCTGGTCTGCGGGCTCGCCACCGATGCCGGAATGAGGTTGTTGTGGAAGCTGGCGGCGGCCTGGGTCGCCAGACTCGCCGGAGCCTGCGCTCCCGCCTGACCGATGAGCTGGTTGGTTGCCTGCCCGAACACGCCCAGGTCGGGGCGGTCGTCGATCTTGGGCACCGGTGAGTCCTTCCAGTTCCAGAACCTCGTCAGATCGATCTTCTCGCACGAGTTGCAGCTCCCGAGAACCGCCTCACCGAGGGTGCCTCGGGTCGGCAGGGTGACCCCGCCTTGGGGCGAGATGAAACCCTGCCGGTGGAACTTGAGCAACGCGTCCTGGATGTCCCGGTTGGTGGTTTCGATCTTCGAGGCCAGGTCGGCCGGGATCGAGAACGGCATCACCATCGAGTTGCCGTAGAACCCGACCACTTGGTTGCCAACCGCGTTGAGAAGTGGAACCTCCTGGCTCTCGTCCTCGACGCCGCCCACCGGTACCCCGATCGTGTACCGCTCGAGCATGATCGCCCGCTCCTCCGGCGTGATCGACTGCCACACGGCCTTCGAATAGGCGACGGTGTTCCGGACGACGTGTTGGAACATCTCCTCGACCTTCAACAGGTCGTTGTAGCTGAGAACCGGTTCTAGCCGGCTGGCCGGAATAGGCATCGCGTCGGTGAGCAGCTGAGCCGCGCTCCGGGTGGAGAAGGCGTTCACGTACTGCTCGGACGTGTCGGCATCGTTGTCGTCGTTGAGGTTGGCGGTGACATCCCAGATGAGGGGCCCACCAACCTCACGTTCCAGCTCGGCCGCCGAGAAGCTCACCGTGTTGGTGATCTCGGATCCGAACAAGGCGTCGAGCTGGATCTTGTCGATGATGTCGACGATGAAGCTGCGGTCGATGGTGGTCGACCACGACCGGAACCGCCGGCTCAGGTCGAACCTGACGATGTCGGTGCGAGCGATGTGCGACGGAAGTCCGAACACCGCCTGGCGCGTCGTTCCAGTCTCCGCATTGCGGCGATTCTTCAGGTCGTCGAGGATTGCCTGCCGGCTGTCGAGGCTTTCGTCGGCGGGGACGGCGCCGCCCGACGGATTCATCCGGAACGGGCCGATCCGTACACCGGACTCGGTGACCGCCGTGACGTACAGGTCTTCGAACGGGAGGAACGTGCCGGTGGTCCGTACGGTGACGGTCCGGGTGGCCGGTCCCGACGACGACTCCACCTCGGCCCGAGGGTCCGCCACGAACTGGCGCAGCAGCTTGAGGGCGTAACGCTCTTGCGGGTGGCGACGCCACATGCCTTCCAGCACGTCGGCGTAGTGGTGCACCATCGCGTACCGGGCCACCATCTGGTTGCGGTTGTAGTTGCCGGTGGCCAGAGTGCGCGACGCGCCCGCCGGCAGCCACGGGATCAGCTCGAGAGGGATGAACGCCACGAGTTGCACGTCGTCGACCGTGGTGGTGATGGCGTAGTGGCGCAGCACCTCCCAGTACTGGACGGTGAGGGCGTGGCAGTGGTTGTGGTTGGCGATGCGCTTGGTGGTGAGCGACGCCGACTCGGAGGACGACGCGAGTCGCACCCCGGTGCGAGCAACCGACCGCCTGAGGTCGGCTTGCCTTCCCAACCGGGAGTGGAACTCCGAAGCAGCAGACGACACGAAGTCGCGGCTCGTGTTCTGCCACGACGAAGTGTTGCCCGACGAACTGGTCGAGCCGTAACTCCCGGCGATTCCAACGGCGGCGAGGACGCCGCTGAAGAAACCGGCCGCTCCGGCGGCGGCGCCGATGCTCCCCGTCTTCGACTTGGTGTTCATCTTCGAACCGCCGTTGATCGACTCGTCGAATGCCGAGTCGAACACAGAGGTGGTGGAGCTGTCGACGGCTTCGTCGAAGCTCTGGGCTTCGGTCACGTCGAGGCGTTCGGTTTCGCGCACCGACATCGATTCGCGTTGTTCGAACACCGCGATGTTCTGCTCTTCGCCCGGTGCCAGGGGCAGGGAATACAGGAGGTTGCCAAGTGACAGACCCTGCGGCACCCAGGTCTGGTGCATGTTCACCACATACCCGAGCCCGAGGGTCGACGCCTTGGGCACGTCGGTGGGTGCAGCTTCGACGTCGGAGTGGAAGTCGGCGACATCCACCGGACGTTCGATGGGAACCCGATCGACCAGGCGGAACAGGCCGATCGACTTGAGGTACTCGGCGATCTGGCCGTTTCCGAGGGAACCGTGGACCGAGTTCAGCGACCGCTCCAGGCTCATCGGCAGGTAGCGGTCGTTGAAGAACGGCCGCACGACGATCTGTTTCGGGTTCACCTCCGGGTCGATGAGGCGGACCAGGAGGGAATAGCGATGGCGGTCGATCACCCCGCTTCCGGCGCGGAAGCTCCGAGCACAGTCGCCTTCCCCGAGCATGATCGCCGGTTCGGGTTCGGCGAAGACCTCCGGGTTCGATTCGGCGTCTTCACCGTCGACAGGAACGATGTCCACCAGGCGAGCGAGAGCGGACTGGGGTAGAGGGCCGATCCTCCGGTCGAGCGTGACCACGCCCAGCTTCGAGTCGAACAGGTCGGTTCGGGCGATGGCGTGGTTGGTGATTCCGTCTCCGCCGCGGACCACGAGTGTGAGCCCCCCCTGGGGGAGAGGGACGGCGGGAAGTTTCAGACTGAACGCCCCTCGTTTGTCGGTGATCGCCCGCGGTGTGGCCCAGGGCACGATGCCCACGTTCTCGTTGGCGGCGTACAGCGGCCGGTCGACTTCGACGGCCACGGTTTCGGCAGGTGAGCCGTCGGGGAGAAGCAGCGTTCCCGAGAGCGTGGCCGGGAGGGCCTGCGGCACATCTGGAAAGAAGTCATCGAGGTCCTTGCGGATCAGCTCGAGTGTGCCGTGGACCTTCGTGAGGGAGGCGTACCGAGATTGGACGACGGCGTCGAGGGCCTCGTTGTCGATCGCCACCTCGAAGTTGGATCTCACGATCGGGTGGGCGGTGACCATCCGGTCGACGATCACCTGGTCGGGTGCTTCGGGCACCTCCACCACGATGTCTGCGGTCTTGCGTACCCGGGCGGTCGGCTTGCGGATCTCGTCGGCGATGAACCGGCCGTTCTTCTTGGCCATGGATCCCCTTTCGGATGTCCACGACAGAGGCGGATGCGGCCTCGCTGATACGCGGCGACTACAGAGCTGACCGGCCGTCGGTCGGCCTGTGCGGCGTGCTTGGAGTGTCGATCGGCCGGCGCGTCAGATCGCCAAAACCTTGTGATCAGCGTCACGACCCGCTCTGGTCGTTGAGTCTCGGACGTCGCGACCCGCGTCGGCCTATCGATCGCACGACGAGCCTGGCTAGGGGGGCGTATCGACTCCACCAGCCGTCCGCCGTCGTGGGTGGGTCGAGCGTCACGGTGGCTCCTGGATTGGCGATTGCGTGGCCTACTGACCGTCCGCTGCCAACCGCCGCCTCCATCGAGGCAATGCCGATCGAAGAGTCCATCCAGTCACCGCAGATCCAGAAGTTGCTTCCGTCGCCGAGCGGGCGGGGATCAGGCCGGAACTCGTGAATCCCGACCCAGTCGATGGACAGTTTTGCATCGACGTTGCTCATTGGATAGACGCCAACACGATCGACACCGGGCATCACAGTGTCGAGATCCCCCAGGACGGCCGCTATCAGCGCCTCGTCGTAGGCATCGGGGTCCAGGCCGTCGAACAGGCCCCCTGATCGGGCCACGATCAGTTGAAGCACGGTGCTTCCGCCACTCCCGGGCGGTAGTTCGTCAGGGGGCCACACCTTG
>JAOUGY010000058.1 GCA_029865445.1 Acidimicrobiia bacterium
GAAACCGCGCCGAAACCTGGGGAAGACCAATCGTGGTGTCGATTCACACGCGCTCCAATACCGCAAGCGGCTCAACCGTACCTACCGCCCTCCCACCGCCCAACACCGGAGACACCAAGGATGATTCCAGGTTTCTCGACGAGCCGTGCGGGATCCATCCGAGCTGATCGAGGACCGAGAACATGACAGCGCCCAGCGCCCTCGAGCTTCCGTCCCACACCTTCACCGCCACGGACCCACGATCAGGCAGAGCGAGGGCCAAACATCCCTCGGCGCCACGTTTCCCCACGCCTCCCAGCCATGTTGCCAGAGCCTGGTCGGCATGCCCGGGAGCTGAGGTCAACGCCGGAAACCGGCTCATCGCGTCGACGATGGGTGCGTAGGCATCAGTGGTGTGGAGAGCTGCGAACGCAGAGGACAGACCGCGAGCAGAACCACGGAACACCGGAGCACCACACCCGTCGACACCCACCGGAGTGACACCCTCCCCCATCAGCCGGCGCATGGCTTCGACGATCGCCAGCTGGATCGGATGACCGGGATCGGTGTACCCGCTGGTGGGCCAGCCCTGAGCCACGCATGCCCTCAACATGCCGGCATGTTTGCCGGAACAGTTGTGCCAGAGCGGACGGGGACGGGTATGGCCGCGAGCCGTGAGCCGTGCCGCAGCTCTGTTCGACTCGGGCCAGGCGGGCGGCGTGGCAAGGTCGGATTCGCTCAGTCCTGCCTCGTCGAGAATCTTCTCGACATAGGCGATTTGGACAGGATCGCCGCCGTGACTGGCGCAGATGATGGCGATCTCCTCAGGGGTCAAGGGACCGCCCAGCGCAAGGGTGACCTCGGCCTGGAAGGGCTTTGCCGCCGACCTGAGAAAGAAGACTCGGTCCGCATCTCCGAATGTGTGTGTGATCACACCCTCAGGATCTGCGACTGCGATCGCGCCGTCGTGGACGGCCTCGATCAACCCCGACCGGACGACCTGTGCGAGCAAGAGGGTCAGCTCACGCGATAACGAGCTGCGAGTTCCTCGACGAAGGCATCCTCTACGGCTTGAACCTGGCGACGCTGTTCACTGATCTCGGCCTCGATCTCCTGAATCGCTTCCAGGGCGGACTCGAGACCAGCGTCGTCGATGGCGTCCAGCCGGATGAGCACATCGTCGCCGAGAATGTGGTCGATCTCTCGGTGGCCGACGTCGGGCAACGGCGGGAGATCGGGTACCTCGTACCGGCCGGACCTGTGACCACTTTCGGGGTCGGCGAGGATGCTGGGCAGCGCCTCGATGAGGCTGCGCTTCTCCTCTCCGGATCGCCGCCGCTGCTCGAAACGGATCAGATCCATCCGGCCGTGCAACATCCGCCGGTAATACGACAACTCGTTCTCGACGTCTCCGGACAGCGCCCTGCGCTCCCGTACGTCTTCGATGCCCAGATCTGCGATTCCCGAGACGAAACCGGGATCGAGGACCTGGTCGATGCGGCGGCGTTGATTCATGAGTCGACAGCCTACCGTCAACACGAGGCTCGGACAGTCGGGTACGGATTGACCGGCCCGCCTCCCCGACCACCGGGATGAATCTCGAAGTGAAGGTGAGGTGCACCGCCAGAAGCGTTTCCGGAGTCACCGTTCCAGCCGATGACGTCGCCTGCACTGACCGACTGCCCGCTGGACACGGCCCAGTCAGCGAGGTGGGCGTAGTAATAACCGTAGCCACCGCCGGACAACCAGATCGTCTTCCCACCCAGACCGCCGTTGCCCACCGATACCGTGCCGCTCGCCGCGGCGATGATCGGGGCTCCGTAGCCGCCCATCATGTCGACGCCCTTGTGCCGGCGTCCTCCGGAGCGCGGGAATCCCCACGAGTCGATGAACGAAGACCCGGGGAAGGGGCAACGGAAACCACTGATCGCGCCGACGCCACCACCACCACTACTGCCACCACCACCATTGTTGGCCGCGGCGGCTGCTGCCGCCCGTTTGGCTGCCTGCTCGGCTTCGTACTTGGCCTGCAGCGACTGACATTGCGCCGACAATTTCCCGAACGCTGTCTGCTGAGCGGAGGCGGTCTCTTCACGTTCGGCCATGACATCGGCCCGCTCTTTCTCCACTTCCCGCAACTGGGCGTCGAGCGCCTCGAGGTCGGCCTGGAACGCCTCCATGTCGGCCCGGAGAGCGAGGAGGTCGTCGAGAGACCCCAGATCCGACTCCGACGTGGCGGACAGGAACTCGGTTCCGGTGATGAGCTCGTCGACCGAGCCGGCGAAGAACACGAACGAATCGGCGTTCCCGCCTTGCATGTACAACTGGACGGCCTGCTCCTCGATGCGGACCTGGACTTCGCCCATCTGGGCTTGGCGCTGCTCGAGGCCCGAGGCGGCGCGATCGCGCTTCTGTGCGGTGATCTCTATGTCGAGGAGGACCTCTTCGTAGGCGAGGGCCGCCTTCTCGAATTTGGCCCTCGCCTCGAGATACTCCTGGTACTGGGCGCGCGAAGCTTCACAAGCCCGATCCACTTCGGACTTGCTCACTGAGAATGCCGCCGGTTGCCCCGTCGTGGCCAGAAGCCCGAGGAGAACGGAGAACACGATGGCGCGGCGAAGAGATCGACTGCGCATGCGATGGGCAGTGTAGTGCTCTGAACGCACTCGACGGTCCAACTGGGTCAGCCGAGGAGCGCAAGGATCGGCACCAGGAGGCACGCCGCCATGAGGGAACCATCCACGGGCGCCACGAGTCCGGGAGGACTCTCGACGAGAGTCGACGCCCCGGTGCGGAGAATCGAGCCCAGAGCCTTTCCCGCCACCATCCCGAGTGCCATGACCACCCCCACGAACAGGTACGAGGTCAAGGGCAGATCCCAGATGGCGGCAGCCGCCAGGGCAGCACCGATGGCGACGATCGCCACCAGGGTGAACGGGTCGCCAAATGGCAGTCCTCGCAGCCGTTCGGCAACGACGCCCGCCACAGTGGCGGAGATGACGACGACGAGAAATACGCCAAAGATCTCGGGCGCTTGGGTGAATCGAACGTGAAGCAGCGAAGCGGTCGCCAGCCCTGCCAGCAACGACACGACGACAGTGGGAGCGATGATCTGGATCAGCCTGGCCGTTTCCGAGGCCACTCCCCAGACGAGTGGTGCCACCACCGCCGCCCCGACCGTCAGCGCCAGCCCCGTTGCACCGAGCGTCCTGGTGGCCACGACTGCAACGAGAATCGTGGCCAGGACGGGCACCACCGGGAGGTCACGACCGCGGGCGGTGATCACGGTGGCCACGTCGACCGCCCACACCGCGGCAGCCCCGACGATGGCGGCAGCCACGACCGCCTCACCGGCCCACACATTGGCAGCGATCAGAACGATGGCGATGGTGGCGGCCAAGACGCTTCCAGGGCTCACAGCCACTTGCCCAGTCATGACTCCCGATCCGCCCGACACCGGCGGGATGAGCGCCACCTCGTCGTTTTCGGCGACCGCGTGTGCGCCCATTGCTTCTTCACCATTTACCCACACCCGGGCCTTCGCGAGGCCGGCCGCGAATCCGGGACCGAAGCGATCGACAGCACCTTCGAGTACCTCATCGACGGTGGAACCGGGCATTTCCACCCGCGAGGTACCGGCTGCGTCCCTGAGACCTGCAAAGAGCCGGAGCGTCGCCATCGGTGCCTAGGTTACCCGGTGGGGCTCTGACTCCCTGACAGGTTCGCTCGACCGTTCGGATCGATCCGGTCGAGACGTTCGTCCCATGCCGATCGGACCCGGCGAACCCATTGCTCCACCTCCGCCAGCGCTGCCTCGACGACGAGGTAATCGACCCGATTGCCGATCCGTCGCCGTTCCACGAGACCGACGGCTTCGAGGAGACCGAGGTGTTTCGAGATGGCCTGGCGAGACACCGGGAACAGATCCGCCAGCTGTGAGGCGGTCTGCGCACCCCCCTGCCCGAGCTGTTCGAAAATGGCACGCCTCGTGGGATCCCCCAGTGCGGCGAAGACATCGTGGCTCACGATGCCCTCCCGAACGCCAGCCCCCCGCCGGAAGCGTGACCCTGCGCGGGGTAGATCTCTTGCTCCCACCCGTGCAGCACCTCGATGATCTCGATGGAGGTGCCTGCGCCTCGGGACGTGAGGCGCACCTGGACGGTGGACCAGCCCGGGTCCCCATCGCCGCTCCACTCCCAGCACAGCAGCTGGGCGCTCACCACCTCCGTGACGATCCCGGTGCGTCCGGCAACGGCCACACGCCCCCCGATCCGGGGCTCGAGGATGGCGTCGACCCCCAGCCAGTCCGGCACGGTGACGGCTGCCCACGCCTCGGCCCTGCTCAGCGCGAGCGTTCGCTCGGCGACGACGGTTCGAAGCGCAACCATTGAGTTGCACATAGTAGAACCCCGACTAGTGTGCAACCAACTGATTGCACAGGGGTGTCATGCCAGACGAGAAGAATCCGATCGATGCGCTCCAACGGAGACGGATCGTGTTCCTCGGCAGCGAAATCACGACCGACAGCGCAAATCAACTGATCGCACGAGTCCTCGACCTCGATTACGAGGATCCGACGGCGCCGATCACCCTGTACATCAACTCCCCCGGCGGCGACGTGTACGCGATGTTCGCAATCTACGACACCGTCCGACAGGTCTCTGCCGACATACACACTCGATGTGTGGGTTTGGCGGCTTCCGCGGCCGCCGTGATCCTGGCCGCCGGCGACGACCGTGCGATCCTGCCGCATGCGAGAGTCCTCATTCACCAGCCATCCCTGCCGGAAGGGATGCGAGGTCAGGCCAGCGATATCGCCATCCACGCGGCCGAACTGGGAAGGGTCAAGGACCAGATAGCCACCCTCCTCGCCGCCCACTCGCACATGGACGTGGACACGATCCGCTCAGACACCGAGCGGGACCGGTGGCTGGATGCAGTCGAAGCCGTTCGCTACGGGATCGTCGATCGGATCCACACGGCGGCGTGACCCTGCCCAACCACCGGGTCACCAGGTACGCTCGCCGATCATGCAGAGGCCGGTCATCGCAGTCGAGATCCCACTCGTAGGTGACGAACGCCACAAGAACTGGGCCAAGGTCGTTCACGACGTGGACCCGTCGAAAGCGTCGGGATGGGCCTACGTCGGGGACTTCATAGCCACCGGCGGGGTGCAGGACGTCGCCTCTGGTTCCGTGGTGCTCGTGTACGGCGAACGCGGATCCCGAACCAACCCCCAGATCGAAGCGCGGGTTTTCACCGTCAACCCGGACGCCACCTTGAGTCAGCACGGAGAGGCCAAAGGCCGCGCCTGGGCGCGAACGCTCCGGGACACGGTGGAGCGCCTTCTCTCCGACGACCTTCCGACTCACATGGAATGGCAACCCGACGTCGAGATGTTCAGCGACGAGGCGCTCGCCACCGAACTGATGCGACGGGGCTGGAGCGTGACTAGACCCGAAGAGGAGCAGACATGAACGCAGTGGTAGTGACCGAACTCGGTGGGCCCGAAGTGCTCACATGGACTGAGATCGAGGATCCCGTCGCAGATGACGGCGTGATCGTCGAGGTCGCCGCGGCCGGCCTCAACTTCATCGACACGTACCAGCGCTCCGGGCTGTACCCGATACGCGTTCCGTTCATCCCCGGCCTCGAAGGTTCCGGCACCGTCGTTTCGGCGCCCGCGGGCAGTGGGTTCTCGGCCGGCGACCGAGTGGCGTGGGCGGACGGGCAAGGTTCCTACGCCGAACGCGTGTCCGTCCACCCATCCAAACTCACCCGGATTCCCGAGGGTGTCGAGTTCGACACGGCAGCCGCCGTCATGCTCCAGGGCATGACGGCCCATTACCTCGCAATGGACACGTTCCCTCTCCAACCCGGACACCGGTGTCTCGTTCACGCCGGAGCCGGCGGAGTCGGACTGCTCCTCATCCAGATCGCCAAGCTCGCCGGGGCCGACGTGTACGCCACCGTGGGGTCAACCGACAAGGCCGATCTCGCTAGGTCCGCCGGTGCGGATCTCGTCATCGACTACACCACCACCGACTTCGCAGCGGCAATCACCGAGGCCGCCGGATCCCGGCCGCTCGATGTGGTGTACGACGGCGTCGGTCGGGCGACGTTCCAAGCCGGACTCGGCCTGCTCAAACGGCGAGGGATGATGGTCACGTTCGGGAACGCCTCGGGACCGCCCGATCCCGTCCCCCCGCTCACGTTGATGCAGAACGGATCTCTCTACGTGACCAGGCCGACCATGTTCGACTACGTCACCAACCGGACCGAACTCGACGCTCGCGCCCGGGACCTCTTCGGCTGGGTCTCGGATGGCAGGCTCGACGTTCGAGTGGGCACTCGTTTGCCGATGCGGGACGCCGAGCAAGCACACAGGATGCTCGAGGGCCGCAGCACCACCGGGAAGGTTCTACTCATTCCCTGACGAGCTCCGGCGGCGGGCTCACGCGATTGGACTCCCGACAGCCTCGGCCCTGATGCGGTCGAGGATCCGAAGGACCGCGATCGTGTGGGCATGCGGACGAGCATCGCTCTCGACGAGGCCCGCCTCGAGGCAGCGGTGCACCTCTGCAGCTTCGAACTTCAATCCCGTCCCGGAGGTGTCGTACTCGGCGACAGTCGCCCCGCGCCGGCGCAGCGTCACGCGAGGCGAGGCGTGGAAGGGGTCGGCCAGTGTCACACTTCCCTCAGTCCCACCGATTTGCGCCGCGATGTGCCGATCCGACCGGAGGGAGGCGGACACCACCGACTGGACGCCGCCGGCGTGGCGCATGACGGCTGCGACCTGCTCGTCCACCCCGGACGCTCCGATCTCCGCCGACGCCGAGATCTCGGTGGGGACGCCGGCGAAGGCGTGGACGAGCGAGACCGGATAGATGCCGATGTCGAGGAGGGCACCCCCGCCCATCGCCGGATCGAACAGTCTGCGATCCGACCGGTCGGCGGTGAAGTTGAAGGTGGCATCGATCGACGACAACTCGCCGACGGCACCATCGGACACGAGGTCGACCAGGATCGGCCAGAACGGCTGAAACACCATCCACATCGCCTCCATGAAGAACACGCCCGCGGCTCGCGCCTCCTCGCGCATCGCCAAAGCGGTCTGCGAGTCGATGGCGACCGGCTTCTCACACAACACCGGCACTCCGGCCCCGATCAGCGCCGAGACGTCTCCAGGATGGCGATGGTTGGCCGACGCCACATACGCCACGTCCACGGTCCCGGCGAGCTCACGCGGATCCGTGTGAAATCGGCTGATGTCGAATTGCCCGGCGAACTGCTCCGCCCTGCCTGGAGTCGGCGACGCAACCGCAACGACGTCGGCATCGTCGAGTTCGCGCAAAGCGCCCACCATCGATGCCGCGATCCGGCCACTCCCGACGATTCCCCATCGGAACTCTGCCACCACCGCACCCTACCGGTGCGAGCCTCCGCAGCGCCTCACAACACCATCCACTCGGTGACGACCCTGCCACCGTGCTCGGTGGTCACCGCAAGCTGGACCGATCCGGGTGAGACATTGGCGAACTGGAACCGGCCGAGGCGGTCCGTTCCCGTTTCTCGCACCTGTTCGCCCGACCGCAGCTCGACCGTGGCCGCCTGGGGCGGGACGAGTTGGCCGATGAGCCGACGCTCGCCTTCGGCAACCACCATGACCTCGATCTCCACGCCGGGAGCCCTGAACGTGACCTGCCGTGCCGTCTCTGAGCTCCTCACGCCCACCAGGTCGGCCGAAGCCGAATCGAAGACCAGCCGTGCGAGCTCTTCCTCGAAGGCATCCGGGCTCATGATCTCGTAGGCGGCTTCCAGCATGTGCGCCGGGACGGGTTCCGCCACTTCGAGGGCTCCCCCGAGCATGGTCAACAGTTGTTCGTCATCGAGGCGCTCGCTCATCAGCGGGCCCTTCCTTCCATCTCTTCATCTATCAGCGTCCTGAGTTTGTCGAGAATTCTCGCCCGAGTCGGTCCCAGGCTCCCCACGGGCCGACCGGAAAGCTCCGATATCGTCTGGTAGTCGAGCGGTGGGTCCGAACAGAACAGACGCAGGAGAACCTGCGCATCGTCGGGTAGCCGCCCGAACGCCACCAGCGCGGCCCGTTGCGTCTCGGATTCCACGAGGCTGTCGTCCACCGACCCGGCCAGCCGATCCGCCACGTCGTATTCGAACTCGGAGGGGATCTGGCGCTTCTGGTGTCGCAGTACCCTGAGCGCCTCGTTCCTCGTGGTGGTTGCGAGCCAGCCCGGAAGACGTTCCGGATCCCGAATCCGTCCACAGTTCTCGATCAGGCGCTGCCACACGGTCTGGAAGACGTCCTCGGCTGCCGACGAATCCAGGCGGTAGCCGCGAATGACCGACCACACGAGCCGGTGATATCGATCGACGATCGATCGCCAGGCCACCCGGTCGCCCTCGGCGGCGCGCTGCAACAACTCGGAGACAGGCTGATCGGTCACGACGCCCCATGCTACGTGCGATCGAGCGCCGGCAGCGTGTCCGTTGGCCATACTGGAACGAGTCCCGACACGCACCCCTGATACATCCACTCTTCGAAAAGAGGGACGCGCACGGTTGCACCGCGGGCTCTGCATCAGCGGGCCTTCGGCGGGAACAGCACCCAGGGCCGTCCCAATGCCATCGACCGCCACGCCGCCCGCGGGTCCAGACCCTGCGCCGCTGCGTGCTCGGCGATGCGGGATGCTGCCCGGGGAGCAGCGAAGGACGTGCCACTCCAACGCGCCCAACCGTCGAACGGCTGGGTGTCCGCGGATCCATCCGGCAGGTCGTACCGGTAGTCGAGTGCCTCGGCGTAGTGGGAGTGGACGTCGACGCCGTTCGCCCATGCGTTGACCCAAGTTCCGAAATTGGAGAAGTCCGACGGGGCGATTCGCCAGGGGTCGAAGGGTTCCGAAGCCTTCGCGCAATCGACGCCCTCGACCGCGGGACGAGCGAAGTCGGCGGATCCGACCGCCACGAACAGGTCCCCGGTCCAGTGGTCCGCCGAGAATCCGGCAGGGAACCACCGATCCGACCGGGTCCCGTTCCCGGCCGCGCAAACGACGAGGCGATCCGCGAACGCCGGGTCGGCAGCCCACCGCCGGGCAGCAGCGCGCAATCCAACCAGCGGCAGGTCGACCAGTTCGTACGTGCCCATGCAGATGACGATGAGCTTGACGTCCGGGTCGGCGCCGATCGAGTCGACCGCCCTGACGATCGACATCTCCTCGGCGAAGGCATCGCCCATCGGTGGGTCGACGACCACTCGCACCACGTCGACATCGAGCCCGGATCGCCACAGCTGACTGGAGATGAACGTTCCGTGTCCGGTCGATTCGAAATCGATCACCCCGTCGCCGTCGACGTCCGGGGTCTCCACGTCCTGGGGGACCCGATACCGCAGACCCCCGGCAGCGGCCATCGCCTGCACGTCGGATGTTTCGATCATCCCGGTGTCGACGAGCCCGGCACGCCACCCCACTCCGAGCCGAGAGCGAACTGCGGCAGCCGGCTTGGCCCTATCGGCGAATGGGGGCAACGGCGGCGCATTCCCTCCCACTCGCTGGCCCGGCGTGAGGAGATGATGGGGTGCCACGGGCAGATCCGGTCGGTAGTGGCGGAGGACGTGGGCGAGTTCCACCGCGTCGAGAGCCGGATCACCAAAGACCCGGAACGTGGTCACACCGGGGTCCGATTCGGCTTTCTCGGGACGGTATTCGGCGATGGGTTCCAACCCGATCCGCCCCGGCCGAATTCCGTTCACGAGCTCGACCGTTTGGAGGACTCCGGCGGGGTCGGTGGTGAGCACCTCGTCAGGACGGTAGAAGATGACCGGGCCGGGCACCTCTGCCGAGTCGGGCAGGCATGGAAAGACCCCTATCGAATCGGCATGCTCCTCGATCGAGTTCTTTCGACGGCGCCAGCTCGATACCGGGTCGTTGATACCGTCGATGATGGGATCGGCCATGGGGCTCCTCGGGTTGCTCACTCATGAGAGTACGAAATCGGTCCGCGGATACGCGGCGCGACGACCATGATTTCGTCCAGGCAACCACAATGACCGACGTGCACCCCCGCGATATCGCCGGCTTCAACCGGCTGGCCGACCGGTGTCGGGCCGCCCCGGCCGCCGGATACGAACCTGCGTTGACGGCGCTCGAGAGCGCATCGGAGCCGGGGCCCCGAGCGTTGCTGCTGCGAGCGGTTGCCACTGCCCACACGTACGCAAACCGCGTGGGGGTCGCTCTCGAGGTCCTCGAGGAAGCAACCTCCGAAGCGCACCGCTCCGGCAACCCGGTGATATGTGGCCTCGTCGAGACATCGCTCGGTGTCGCGCTGACGATGGCGGGCAAAGGCGAGGAAGGCATCCGCATCCTCGACGCAGTTGTCGAACGAGGGCTCGAGGACTGTGTCGGGGAAGCGCTGCTGGCGCGAGGGACCATGTACGCCCGGGCCGGCGAACTCGAGCGCGCTTTGAGCGACCTCGAACGTTCCGCCTCGGCCTTCCCCGAGGACCGTCCCGCACTGGCGGCGATCCTGGCGATGAACACGGGTGTCGCCCTCGCCGACCTCGGTCGTCTCGACGAGGCCCGAGCGCAGACCCGAACGGCTCGAGCGAGTTTCGAGATGCTCGACCACGCCGAACAAGTGGCGTGGTGCACTCACAACCTCGGTTGGATCGAAGGCATCGAAGGCAACATCCCTGCCGCCATCCGGAACTTCGACGAGGCCGAGGCCCTTCTCCTTTCGGTCGATCAGAGCGTCGCCGAGGTCAAGCGCGACCGCTGCGAAATCCTCATCAAGGCCGGTCTTCTCCAGGAAGGCAAAGCGTTGGCCCGGTCGGCGCTCGACGAGCTCGACCGGGCCGGATTCGAGATCGTTCGGGCCGAGACCCTGTTGCTCCTCGCCCAAGCTCACTACGCAGCCGGCGAACCGGACTCGGCGATAGAAGCCGCCGGCGAGGCGGCGTCGGCGTTTCGGAGCCAGGGCCGGCTGGGATGGGCGGCGTCGGCTGATGCCGTGGCAACGCGGGCCCGACTGGACTCCGAAGGACCATCGGAGACCTTGCTCTCGACCATCCGATCGATGCAAACCGCCGCAGAGCGGTCCGGTCTCAGAGTGGCCGTGACCCAGACGACCTTCCTCGAATGCGAGATCCTGCGACGGCTCGGGCGACTCGCCCAGGCACGGGCAAAGCTCCCGGCCCGGCTGCCGGCCGACCTGAATCCCGAAATGGTCCTGGAGTGGTGGCGGCTCAAGGCGACGATCGACGCCGACGCGGGCCGCACGGCGGCCGCAGCCCGAGCGGCGGCCAGCGGCATCGACCTCTTGCGGTCATGGCAGTCGTCGGTGGGCGGATCGGAGGCGCGGGCCGGGCTCGCCGCCCACGGTGTAGCGCTGGGCGAGGTCGGACTCGAGATCGCAATCGGGGGCCGGAGCGCGGAACGGACTTTCCGCTGGATGGAACGCACCCGGGCAGGCTCGCTTGTCGGTGTGCGCTCCGTCTCCAACTCGGTGGAGATGCGAACAGAGCTCGCCCGACTGCGCAGTCTCAACCGCGAACTGGAACGAGCAGCACTCGATGGTGACGACGCCGCCCTCACCGAGGAGCGCGCCACCGCTCAGGCTCGGGTTCGTAGCCTCGCCCTCCAAGCTCAGGGGAGGTCCCGGGATGGGGTGTCCCCGCGAGGAATGGGAGAACTCTTCGAGGCGCTCGAGGACCGCGTGATGGTCTCGTTCGCCGACGTCGCCGGGGAGCTCTGGGGGCTCGTCATCCGGGCCGGCAGGCTTCGCAGGCGCAGGATCGGCTCGGTGGCAGAGATCAAGCTCTCCGTCGACAGCGTGCGATTCGGCCTGCAGCGATCTGCGCTCGGTCAATCGAGCCAGGCATCGGCCGAGGCCAACAGGGCATTGACTGATGCCGCGAGAGCAGAGATCGACGACCTGTTGATCGGTCCACTGAGGGTGCCCCACGAAGAGCTCGTGATCGTGGCGCCGCCCTGGCTCCACACCGTGCCCTGGGGACTCGTGCCATCGCTCGCCGGTCGCCCGGTCTCGTTGAGTCCCGCGGCCGAGCTGTGGCTCGACCGGACGCCGACCACCCCGCGCACAGCCCTCGTTGCCCACGGCCCCGATCTCCCGCTGGCACATTCGGAAGCAAGCGCCGTGGCGCGGTGGTGGCCCGAGGCGGTTCGTCTGGACACACCCACCGTCGACGCAGTGATGGCCCACGTATCGAACGTCGACCTCGCCCACCTGGTCGCACACGGCCGCCTGCGAGCGGACAACCCGCTGTTTTCGGCATTGTCGTTCTCCGACGGGGACCTCACGGTGTACGACCTGACGACGGTGGATCGGTTGCCGTCGATCATGGTGTTGAGCGCGTGCGACGCCGGCCTCTCGGCCCACCGCCCTGGCAATGAGATCGTCGGACTGGTTGCCGAGCTCATCAGCGCCGGCACCTCGACGGTGATCGCCGGGATCGGTCTGGTTCCCGACGCCACCGAAACCGAACGGGTGATGTCGGATCTCCACGGCGAACTCGTACGGGGAGTGCCTGCAGCTACCGCACTCGCCCGTGCCCAGGCGGCCGCCACCGCTCGCGGCGACCTGAACGCCGCCACCTTCGTCTGCTTCGGCCGGGGGTAGGGCCTCGCTCCGCGATGAGCGATGCGCGATGCGCCAGAAGGCCGGGAGGTCCCGACCGAGAATGCGGGTTACTTGGGTGCCACCCTGTTACGAGCGATCGCCGCTGCGGGTTCTCGAGTGCCGGCGGGTTTCAGTTGTCCACCACACCGTGCAATCCCGCGTTGAGCATGCCCCTACCTCCCTTTGGTCGCCGGCAGGGGCTGCAGTTGTCCCCCGGAGCGGAGCGAGGGGGGAAGGGACCCGCAAGCGAAGCGCTGCGGGTAGGGGGCTTCTCAACTTGGGAGTCGGGTTTCTTGTGTGGCACCTATCGCGGATGGCGCGGTTGCGAGTCTTCTGGTGCCGGCGGGTTTCGGTTGTTCACCTCACAGGGTGGTTCCGCGTTGAGCCTTCCCCCTACCTCCCATCTCCCTTCGGTCGATGGCAGGTACCTTCCCCCACTTCGTGGGGGACAAACGCTGCAGTTGTCCCCCGGAGCGGAGCGAGGGGGGAAGGGACCCGCAAGCGAAGCGCTGCGGGTAGATGCTCCTATAGGTGTCAAGTGGTGTGGCTGGTGAGGATTCGGTAGATGCGGCGGGCGAGGAATCGTTTGAGGCAGCGGATGGTTTCTCGTTTGGTTTTGCCTTCTGTGAGGCGTCGGGTCATGTAGTCGCGGGTGGTTTGGTCGTGTCTGAGTGAGACGATGACGGCCCGGTAGAGGGCCTGGTTGGCTTGGCGGTCTCCTCCTCGGTTGAGACGGTGGCGTTGGTTGTGGCCGGAGGAGGCGTCGACGGCGGAGACGCCGCAGAGGGCGGCGAAGGCGGCTTCTGAGTGGACCCGGTCGGGGTTGGTGCCGGCGGCGATGATCAGGTCGGCTGCGACGACGGTGCCGATGCCGCAGATTTCGAACAGTTTTGGTGGTGCGGCTGTTTTGACGGCGTGGTCGAGGGCTGGGGTGAGTTTGGTGATCTGTTCACAGAGGGTGTGGTAGATGGCGGCGAGGGCGTGGAGGGCGATGATGAACCCGCCTTCGGGAGTGGCCGCTTCTGTGGGTGATGGGGCGTCGCCGTTGAGGCTGTTGAGGATCTGTTTGATCGGCCGGTCACGGAACTGTTCTCGCAGGTGGTTGGGGGCGGTGAGGATGAGGGCGTGGACCTGGTTGATGATCCGGGTGCGGGCCTGAACCGCTGAGGTGCGGGCGACTCTGAGGTTGCGGGCTGCTTCGACCGGTCCGGTCAGGGCTCGGGGACTGCCGGTTGCGACCCCGGCGGCTACTGCTCGGGCGGCAGCGACCGCGTCGGCAGGGTCGGACTTGCCGTGACGGCGGCGATGTTGACGGTCGGGTCGGGTCACTTCCCGCACTTCACAGCCTGTCTCGAGCAGGTGCCGGGTCAACCCCGCCCCGTACGAGCCGGTGCCTTCCACCCCCACCAGCTGAGGGCTGCCATGGTCGTGTATCCAGTCGGTCAACTGTCGATACCCCGCATCGGTGGCGGGGAACTGGTCGATGGCGATCACGGTTCCCAACCGGTTGATCACCGCCGCGGTGTGGGTGTCGGCGTGGGTGTCGACACCACAGAACACTTCTGTCATGGTGGACATTGGCTGTTCCCTTCTTCTCGCTGACAGAGGGGTGGCCACCAGCCGAGCAAGGGTGGACAGGCCAGAGACGAGTCCTGCCGTGAACAGGCTCCTATCAGGTCACACCATCGACCGCCCGGCAGCCGGCCGGTTCCCGGGACCGTCAGCGGACAGATCTACCCAAAGACACATCGGTCCAGGGGGCTTCGGAGTCACGCCGACACCCCGGGAACCAGCAACCCCATTATCTCTGGGGGCTTCTCAACGCGGGAGCCGGGTTCCTTGTGTGGCACCTGTCGCGGATGGCGCGGTTGCGAGTCTCCCGGTGCCGGCGGGTTTGGGTTGTTCACCTCACAGGGTGGTTCCGCGTTGAGCCTTCCCCCTACCTCCCATCTCCGTTCGGTCGATGGCAGGGACCTTCCCCCAAGGGGACAACTTCTGGCGCATAGCGTTTCGCGCACTGCGCATGGCGGCCCGAGCGAAGCGAGGGCCCACTAGGCCTAGTCTGCGTCGATGGCGGCTCTGTATGGCTTGGGCGCGGCAATTCTCTTTGGCGGCGTTTTCGTGGCGCTGCGGTGGGCATACCGCGTCACCGGGGTCGGATCGACGCAAGCGGCGGCCGTCTCGGTGCTCACGGCTGCGGTGCTCGTGGGAGGTTATGCCGTCGTGTCCGGGGCCTTCGCAGGAATCGAGCTTCGATCCCTGACCCCGTATGTCCTCGCCGGAGTCTGTGCTCCCGCCTTCTCCCACCTGGCGATGTACCGGTCGATCGATCGGCTCGGTGGCACCAGAACCGCGGG
>JAOUGY010000059.1 GCA_029865445.1 Acidimicrobiia bacterium
CGGCCTCACCGCTCCACACCGTCGACTCGGGCGACACCACGTCGACCTGGAAGCTCTTTGCCATCAGGCGGCTTCACCCTTCAGCGACGCTGCCTTGCGTTCGACATCCTCGCGACCACCCACCATATAGAAGGCCTGCTCGGGGAACTCGTCCATGTCGCCTTCCAGCACGGCATTGAACGATTCGATCGTCTCTTCGAGCGGGGTGAACACGCCTTCCTGACCTGTGAACTGCTCGGCCACGAACATGGGCTGGGCGAGGAACCGCTGGATACGGCGGGCACGACCCACCACCAGCTTGTCCTCTTCGGAGAGCTCGTCGATTCCGAGAATGGCGATGATGTCCTGGAGGTCCTTGTACCGCTGGAGGACGCGCTGTACCTCGGTGGCCACGTGATAGTGCCGCTCACCGACGATCTGGGGATCGAGGGCCCGGGACGAGGAGTCGAGCGGGTCCACGGCCGGGTAGATACCGAGCGCCGTCAGCGGACGGGAGAGCACCGTGGTGGCATCGAGGTGGGCGAATGCGGTGTGCGGCGCCGGGTCGGTGATGTCGTCGGCCGGGACGTAGATCGCCTGGAGCGAGGTGATCGACTTGCCCTTGAGCGACGTGATCCGCTCCTGGAGGATGCCCATCTCGTCGGCCAGTGTCGGCTGGTAGCCGACCTCGGAGGGCATGCGTCCGAGCAGTGTGGACACCTCGGAACCGGCCTGGGTGAACCGGAAGATGTTGTCGATGAACAACAACACGTCCTGGTTCTGGACGTCCCGGAAGTATTCGGCCATCGTGAGCGCCGACAGTGCCACTCGGAGGCGCACACCCGGTGGCTCGTCCATCTGACCGAACACGAGTGCGGCCTTCTCGATGACTCCGGTCTCGGTCATCTCGAGGAACAGGTCGTTGCCCTCGCGCGTCCGTTCGCCGACACCGGCGAACACCGACACACCGCCGTGCTGGGTGGCGACCCGGTTGATCATCTCCTGGATGAGGACCGTCTTGCCGACCCCGGCACCGCCGAACAGGCCGATCTTCCCGCCTTCGAGGTAGGGCGAGATCAGGTCGAGCACCTTGATGCCCGTCTCGAACACCTTGGTCTGCGGCTCGACGTCTTCGAACCTCGGCGGCTGGCGGTGGATGGACCAACGCGGTTCGGAGAAGTCCTGGTCGGGTGCGTCGAGGGCGTCGCCCCACATGTTGAAGATGTGGCCGAGCACCTGGTCGCCGACGGGGACGGTGATGGGCGATCCGGTGTCGATGACCGGAGCGTTCCGAGTCAGGCCATCGGTTGGAGCCATGGCGACGGCGCGCACCTTGTTGCCTCCGAGGTGCTGGGCGACCTCTGCCTTGACCGAACGGGTCTCACCGCCGATCTCGAATTCGATCTCCAGGGCATTCAGGATCTCCGGAAGCTCGTTGGGCGCGAACTCGGCGTCGATCACCGGGCCCGCCACCTTGACGACCCTCCCCTGGTTTCTTCCTTCAGACATCGAATGTGCTCCTCGTCATCGTCACTTGTCCGCCGCCAGCGCCTCGGCGCCACCAACGATCTCGGTGATCGCGGTGGTGATCTCGGCCTGGCGGGCACGGTTTGCCTGCACCGTCAGGATGCGGATCAGCTCCTCGGCGTTGTCGGTTGCAGCTTTCATCGCTCGACGGCGAGCAGAGTGTTCTGACGCCGATGCTTCGAGCAGCATGTTGAAGATCGTCGCCTCCACGTACCGGGGCAGGATCCGGGAGAGGATCTCGGCAGGTGACGGTTCGTAGGAGTACGACACGGTCCGCGCCTCCCCCCCTTCCGGAGGGGCGAGCGGAAGCAACTGGTACTGGGTCGGGATCTGGGTCATCGCCGACTGATACCGGGTGTAGTAGGCCTCCACGGCGTCGATGTCACCGGAGACGTAGGCATCCATGAGAATGTTCGAGACCGCCCGGGCGTCGCCGTATCCGGGAGTGTCGGTGACACCGAGGAACGCACGGCGAACGTTGTAGCCGCGATACCGGAAGTACGTCTGAGCCTTCTTGCCCACAACGTACAGCTCGACGTCTCGTCCGGCTCTGGTGTGCTGGACGAGGCTCCGTTCGGCGAGGCGGATCACGTTGGAGGCATACGCCCCGGCGAGACCCCGGTCGGCCGACACAACCAGCACTCCCACGGTCCGCACGTCGCGCACCTCGAGCAACGGATGGGACACGCCTCCGGCGGCGCCGCCCACGTTCTGGATCACCTCGACGAGCTTCTCGGCGTACGGCTTGGAGGCCACGACCCGGGCTTGGGCCTTGGGGATCCGAGCCGCGGCGATGAGCTCCATCGCACGCGTGATCTTCTTGGTTGCCTCGACGCTCTTGATCCGGCGCCGGGTGTCGCGAAGACCCGCTCCCGCCATCTACTCCTCCGAAACCGAGGTCTCGAAGGTGGCCTTGAAGGCCTCGATGACTTCGACGATCTTGTCTTGGTCGCCCAGCTCACCGGTGGTTCCGATGTGTTCGAGCACCGCGCCGTACCTGGTGGCGGCGAACTCGCGCAGGCCCACTTCGAACCGCTTGATGTCGGCGACGGGGATGTCATCCATGTGACCTTCGGTGACCGCAAAGATCGCCAGCACCTGCTGTTCGACCGAGAGCGGCTGGAACTGTGGCTGCTTGAGAACTTCAACCACCCGCCGTCCCCGCTCCAGCTGGGCGAGCGACGCGGCGTCGAGCTCGGATCCGAACTCGGCGAACGCCGCCAGCTCGCGGAATTGGGCCAGGTTGAGGCGGAGCGGACCGGCGATCTTCTTCATCGCTTTGATCTGGGCGTTTCCACCCACCCGGGACACCGACGTGCCGGCGTTCATGGCCGGTCGCACACCCTGGTAGAAGAGGTCGGTTTCCAAGAACACCTGACCGTCGGTGATCGAAATCACGTTCGTCGGGATGTAGGCCGAGATGTCGTTCGCCTTCGTCTCGATGACCGGGAGTCCGGTGAGCGATCCCGCCCCCAACTCGTCCGACAGCTTGGCGCAACGTTCCAGCAACCGGCTGTGCAGATAGAACACGTCGCCGGGGTAGGCCTCACGACCGGGCGGGCGACGAAGCAGCAGCGAGATCTCGCGGTAGGCGACGGCCTGTTTCGACAGGTCGTCGAACATCACGAGGGCGTGCTTGCCGTTGTACATCCAGTGCTGGCCGATGGCCGACCCGGCATACGGGGCGTACATCTGCAACGCAGGGGCAGCCGATGCCGCGGCGTTGACCACCACCGTGTACTTCATGGCGTCGTGCTGCTGGAGCACCGACACCACTTCGGCCACCGTCGAGGCCTTCTGGCCGATTGCCACGTAGATGCACTTCACCTCGTCGGGGGTGCCGAAGTACTGGCGCTGGTTGATGATCGTGTCGACCAGCAACGCAGTCTTGCCGGTCTGCCGGTCGCCGATGATGAGCTGGCGCTGACCGCGCCCGACCGGAGTCATGGCGTCGATCGTCTTGATACCGGTCTGCAACGGCTCGTGAACGGGCTGGCGCTCGACAACGGATGGCGCCTGGGTCTCCATGAGACGGCGCTCGGTGAATTCGATTGGGCCCTTGCCGTCGATCGGGTTGCCGAGCGGGTCGATCACCCGTCCGAGAAGCCCGTCGCCAACCGGGACGGAGAGCACGTTGCCGGTCTGCTTGACGGGGTCGCCTTCCTGGACGTGGGAGGCCTCACCCATGAGCACGACGCCGAGGTCGTCCTCGTCGATGTTGAGGGTCACGCCGATGAGCCCGCCGGGGAACTCGAGGAGCTCTGAGGCCATGACGTTGGGAAGCCCGCGTACACGAGCTACACCGTCGGCGACCGACGCTACGTATCCGACGGTTTCCTTGCTCAGGTCGGGTGCCCACCCGTCGAGATTCTTGCGAAGCGCCGCTGTGATGTCTTCGGCGGTGATGGTCAGATCAGCCATGGTCCTTCCTCAATTCTTCATCGCCGCGCGCAGCGACTGGAGACGGCTCTTGACCGAGCCGTCGATCACCGTGTCTCCGACGCGGGCGACGACGCCGCCCATCACCGACGGGTCGACGATCGTCCGCACCTCCACCGTCCGCCCGACCGCCCTACCGAGGGCGGCGGCGAGACGCTGGACGATGGCGTCGTCGAGCGGGACCGCGGACCGGATTTCAGCCACGTCGACGCCACCCTTCCGGGCGGCGCGGTCGGCGAGCCGGGTCGCCACCGACCCGAGCTCGGTTGCCCGGCCCTGATTCACCATGAAACTCACCAAGTTGACCGTCAGCTGAGACGCTCGACCACCCACGAGGTCGTCGACGATCGCCTGCTTGCGTTCGGCAGGAAGGCGAGGGTCGATGAGAGCGTCACGAAGCTCGGTCGACGAGTCGATGGTGCGGGCTATGGCGCCGAACTCGCGCTCGACCCGGGAGAGCTCGCCCTCCGCACTGGCCAGCTCGAAGATCGCTGCTGCATATCCGTCGACGCGGTCCGCCACTTACTTCTCCAACTCTGCGATGTACCGCTCGACCAGCCCAAGCTGGGTTTCCCGGTCGAGGCTTTGGGCTACCACTCGTTCTGCCAGGTCGATCGACAGGTTCGCGACCTCAGACCTGGCGTCGGCGAGGACGCGGCCCTTCTCGGCCGCGGCGTCCTCACGGGCCTTTGACACGATCGACTCGGCCTCGGCATTCGCCTTGGCCAGGATATCGGCCTTCATGGCCTCGCCTTCGGAGCGGGCGGCTTCGATCGCCTCGGCCTGACCGGCCTTCAGTTCGGCGAGTTGGGCCTTGTAGTCGTTCAGCAGGCTCTCCGCTTCGGCCTTGGCGGCCTCTGCTTCCTTGATCTGACCGCCGATCGCCTTCTGCCGCTCTTCGAGTGACCGGTTGAGGGCTGGCACGGCCCACTTCCAGACGAAGAAGAAGACGATGGCGAAGGCGATGATGCCGGCGATGAGCTCGGGGGTGGCCGGAAGGAGGAGATCCAATCCGCTGCTCCCACCGCCCTCTTCTTCGGCAGCAAGTATCAACGTCTGCGCCAGCATCGGTTCAACCGCCCAGGAAGAAGAGCACGAAGCCGATCAGGGCGAGCGCCTCCGTGAAGGCGATACCCAGGAACATGGTGGTGCGCACCATGCCGGCTGCTTCGGGCTGACGGGCCATGGCCTGCACGGCGTTTCCAGCTACCAGACCCACACCGATGCCCGGGCCGATGGCCGCGAGGCCGTATCCGACCACGTTCAGGCTTCCGGTGATCCCGCCCGCTGCTTCCTGAGCGAGGATCTGGGCGGCAGCCAGTACTGCGAGGACTGCGTCCATTGTCTCTCCGTTCCTTTCTGTTCCCTCGTGGGTGTTGTGTGCGTTCTCAGTGTTCGGGGTGTACGGAGGTCTGGATGTACACCGCCGACAACAGCGTGAAGATGTAGGCCTGGATGAAGCCGACCAGCAACTCGAAGACGAAGATGCCGAGGCCGAAGACAAACCACAGCGGACCGGCGAGGCCCTTCAGACCGATCTCGCCGAAGTTGATGAACAGGTTCGACGTGAAGATCCAGCCGGTGACCAGGAGGAGTGACAGCATCACGTGCCCGGCAACCATGTTGGCGAAGAGCCGGACTGCGAGCGAGAAGGGCCGGACCAAGAACGTCGAGAAGAACTCGATCAGACCCACCAGCGGGCGCATGCCCAGCGGGACACTGTGGGGCCACACCACCCCGGTGAAGTAGCCGATGCCGTTCTTGGCGAACCCGACGACCACGAAGATCACCCACGTGAGGATTGCGAGGAACGCGGGCAGTGCCATCCGGGACGTGATCGGGAAGTTGATGAGCGGCGTCACCTCGAACAGGTTGCCGACCAGCAGCAAGGTGAACACCGAGAGCAGGTACGGAAAGTACTTGATGCCTTCGGGCCCGATGATCCCGATCGCGATCTCGTTGCGCACGAAGCTCACGAGTGACTCGACCGCAGCTTGGAACTTGGTCGGGATAGGGCGGGGCTTGCGCAGTCCGAAGTAGAGGACGGCGATCACTATGGCGGCCGCCAAGAACATGAGTATGACCGTCCGGTTCACCTGCCCGAAGATGGGCTCGAAGATGAAGAGCTCACCGACGTCCTCGGGGGCGCACACCGGGTTGTTGACGAAGTCGCACTCTTCGACGGCCAGAATCAGCTGGTCCAATCCAGATCCCTTTCTCTCCCACGTGCCACGGCAACCGCCTCCAGGGCGAGCAGCACGATATACGTCACCACTGTTGAGATCCCAAACGCCAGCCGGTCCACGTCGACGAACTGCACGATGAGGAACATCGTCGCCATGATCAAGGCCAGCCGCAGGAAGAAGCCGAACAGCGCGGCGGCATGATACATGGCGAGAGAGATGCGCATCGCCAGGCTCAACATGGCACCGGCGAGGAGGAAGTTGCCCACGACAACGGCGACGCCCAATGTCGAGCCGATCAGACCGTCGAGGCCACGCAGAATCGTGAACAGGGCGATGACGAGCGGCGCCACCCAGATGGCCCGCTTCACGGTGTGCCGGGCGATCACGGTTTCGACGGGTGTGGTCCCTTCGATGCGCGTGGTCATGTGCTCACCGGTCACGTGACATCTCCTCGAGTTTCTTCGAGTACTGCCACACGCGGAGGAAGCCGGAGTACGCGCCCAGCAAGATGCCGGAGATGACGAGCCATGGATCGGTCCCAAGCCACTTGTCGGCGAAGTAGCCGAGCAGGGTGCCGGAGAGGATGGAGCCGACGAAGGACCCTCCTTCCATCCACCCGTCGTTGACGGCGGATGTGACCTGGCGATGCACGTTGTCAGATCGCATGGAGGGATGGACACCTGGGAGGGGTAGGCGGGCTTCGTGAAGTCCGGAACGAGAGTCTACGGCCGCACCCCCCTTCCCCCCAAATTGCGTAGCTCAGTGCCGGATACGGCACTGGCGTACGCAATTTGGGGCCTGGGGGTTGTCAAGGGGTTGTCGAACGCCCCTTGGATCGATAACTCGACGCGATGCATCCCGAAGGAAACCTCATGAATCGGGCCGGGGCGAGCCACGGTGTGTTCACTGTGGCCGACTGGACGTGCGCCGGGCTCGCTCGGTCGACGCTGCAGAGGAGAGTTGCCAGCGGCGTCGTCGTCAGATTGCTGCCGCGGGTCTACGCCGCTGCATCCGCACCGGCCACGTTCGAACAGCAGGTCGTCGCGGCCGTGAGGGCGTGTCCCGACCTCGCCGCCGCATCCCACGTCACCGCCGCGTATCTCTGGAACATGGTCGATTTTGGCGGCCGACCTCCACGGGAGATGGAGATCGTGACCCGCCGTTGGCGACGAGTTCACCGATCAGTAACCGTCCACGAGTCGACGGACCTCGTGGCTTCCGACGTGATCGAACTCGCAGGCGTGCCGATCACCACACCTGCCCGGACCCTCATCGACATGGGGACTTCGGCTCGGGGGCTGATTGGTGGGGCACTCGACACGGCGCTACGCCGCGGGCTGACGTCACTGCCCGAGGTACTGCGGGTCCTGCAACGTGTTGCCCGCAGGGGCCGCAACGGTGTCGGAGTGATCCGGCCGCATCTGGACGAACACGTGATGGTTGCGACCCTCACCGACAGCTATCTCGAGAGCCTGTTCTTCCGTGGCCTCTCGAACTGCGGTGTGGCTCTCCCGGAACCGCAGTTCCCGGTTCGCCGCAGCGACGGCTCCATCATCTGCCGGCTCGACTTCGCCTATCCGGCCGCCCGACTCGGCGTTGCGCTCGACGGGATGGCGTTCCATTCGAGCCGAGAACGATTCCAGCTCGACAGGGCGCAACAGAACGAAGCCGAACTCGCGGGATGGACGACGCTTCGCTACACCTGGTGGGACGTGTCCGGGGGGATGGAGAGAACGGCCGCTCAGATCCGGGAGGCGCTCGCTCAGCGGTCTCCGCCCGAAATTGCGTAGCTCAGTGCCGGATACGGCACTGGCGTACGCAATTTCGAGACCCCGGGGGGTCAGACGTGGCCGGACCAGTCGGCGGGGTAGGGCGGGAAGCTCCTCGCCAGCTCTCGCACCTGGGCCTCGACCTCGGCGACGGCGGCGGAGTCCCCCCGCTCCTTCAGAGCCCGGGCGATGAGCGCCGCCGTCTGCGTCGCCTCGGCCTCTTTCATTCCCTGCGTTGTCATCGCCGGGGTGCCGATCCGCAAACCACTGGTGTGCATGGGAGGACGAGGGTCATTGGGAATGGCGTTGAAGTTCAAGGTGATCCCGATGGAATCGAGCAGCTTGGCAGCCTCCCGCCCTGTGAGGTCCGCGTCGATCGACCGCAGATCCACCAACATGAGATGGTTGTCGGTACCGCCCGTCACGAGCCTGACCCCGTCGGATTGGAGCTGGTCGGCCATCGCCGCCGCATTCGCCAGAATTTGCCGGGCGTAGGCCTGGAACTCGGGTGTGGCGTTCTCCTTGAAACACACAGCTTTGGCGGCGATCTGGCTCTCGATCGGCCCACCCTGGCCTCCAGGGAACACGGCCTTGTCCACGACCTTGGCGTACTCCTCGGTGGAGAGGATCATTCCACCCCGGGGACCACGGAGCGCCTTGTGGGTGGTGGCCGTGACGATGTCGGCGGACTCGACCGGGTTCGGAAATGCCTTGCCCGCCACCAGCCCGATGAAGTGGGCGGCGTCGACCATGAACACGGCCCCGATCTCGTCGGCGATGGCCCGAAATGCCGCATAGTCGAGATGCCGTGGATAGGCCGAGTACCCGGCGAGCACGATCTTCGGACGGTGTTCCAGCGCCAGCGCCCGCACATTCTCCATGTCGATGCGCTCGGTGTCGGGATCGAGACCGTACGCGACAAAGTTGTATTGCTGACCCGAGAAGTTGACCGGCGAGCCGTGGGTGAGGTGCCCGCCCTGGTCGAGCCGCATCCCCAACACCGTGTCACCGGGATCGAGCAGCGCCAGATACACGCCCATGTTCGCCTGGGCGCCCGAATGCGGCTGGACGTTGGCGTGACCAGCCCCGAACAACTCCTTCGCACGTTCGATGGCGAGCGCTTCCATCTCGTCGACGACCAAGCATCCCTCGTAGTACCGACGACCCGGATAACCCTCGGCGTACTTGTTGGTGAACACCGAACCGGATGCCGCCATCACCGCCGGCGAGGCGAAGTTCTCCGATGCGATCAGGTGGATGTGCGTGTTCTGACGTTCGAGGTCTTTGCGGATGAGCCCGGCAATCGCCGGGTCGACCGACTCGATCGGGTCCATGGAGATCATGGGCGGAGCGTAGCGGTGACGGTGCCACCCGCACCAAACAAAAGAACCGCCCGCAGGCGGTCCTTTTGACGCTGGTGCCAGGCTTGCTTCAGCGGATGGCCAGACCTGTGTCCTTGTCGAAGAAATGCATCCGACCGGTGTCGACGTACAACTTCATGGCATCGCCGGCCCGCGGAGCGTGATCCGGGTCGACCCGTGCCGTGAACTTGGTCGTGTTCCCGAGCGAGTCGACGTCGGTGCCCTCGTCTTCCATGAGCTCCCGCAGTTCGGGTGTGACCACCGGGGGCGAGTCATTCTCGAAATGCACGAAGGCCTCGGATCCGAGCTGTTCGGTGAGATCCACCTTGGCATCCATGACCCGCGAGGTCGTGTCCACATCAGACGACACTGCTTCCAGGATCTCGAAGCTCTCCGGACGCATCCCCAGCACGATCTCCTTGCCCTTGTAGTCGGCCAGGCCGCCGTGAGAGGCGAGTCTGCCCCGGTCGATCCTGACCCGCTGACCGGCAAACCGGGCGTACACGTCGTCGCCGTCACCTTCGATCGTGCCGTACACGAAGTTCATCGAAGGCGATCCGATGAATCCCGCAACAAACAGGTTGTCGGGCTCGTCATACAGACGGCGGGGGGAGTCGATCTGCTGGAGGTTGGTGACTTCTTTGCCGCCGATGGCACGCAGCACGGCCACCCGGTCACCCATCGTCATCGCCTCGACCTGATCGTGGGTCACATACAGCGTGGTGGTTCCGAGGCGGGTGTGCAGCAGTCCGAGCTCGGAACGCATCTGCACCCTGAGTTTTGCGTCGAGGTTCGAGAGAGGCTCGTCCATGAGGAAGGCGGCGGGTTCGCGCACGATTGCACGACCCATCGCCACTCGCTGGCGCTGGCCACCCGAGAGGGCTTTTGGCTTGCGGTCCAGATAGTCGGTGATCTCCAGAACTCGGGCGGCTTCCTGCACACGCCGGTCGATGTCGTCTTTCGACATCTTTCGCAGCTTGAGACCGAACGCCATGTTGTCGTACACCGACATGTGCGGATAGAGGGCGTAGTTCTGGAACACCATGGCGATGTCGCGATCTTTGGGCGAGACGTCGTTGACGACCCGCTCACCGATCTTGAGGTCGCCTTCGGTGACTTCCTCCAGGCCGGCCACCATCCGCAGCAGCGTCGACTTGCCGCATCCGGAGGGTCCGACGAGCACCACGAATTCGCCGTCGCCGACTTCGATGTTCACGTCGTAGATGGCGCGGGTACCCCCCGGATACACCTTGCCGACGCCCTCGAACGAAATGGATGCCATGGCGTTCCTCCAAACTCGACCAAAAACCAATGCGGAACTTACCATGTAGCCTCACGAGCCGTCATTCGAACCAGGAGCAGACGTGACCAGGACCATCGTCATCACGGGGGGTACGGGAGGTTTGGGTTCGGCACTGGTCCGGCGCCTGCTCCGCTTCGACACCCGTCTTGCGATCACGTATCTGCTTCCAGACGAGGCATCCCGATTCGAGCATGAGTTCGGTGTCGACGAAGAGCGGTTCATGCTGCGACGGGTCGACGCAACCAATGCCGAGTCGATCACATCGTTCATGAAACACGTCGCCAACGAGTGGGGTCCAATCTCCGGACTGGCCTCGTTGGTGGGCGGTTGGGCCGGTGGCAGAGACATCGATGAAACCGACGACCTGAGATTCGACCGGATGATCGATCTCAATCTCCGCAGCTCCTTTTACACCGTGCGGGCGGCGATCCCCCACATGCGGGAGGCGGACTTCGGCCGAATCGTCCTCGTGGGGAGTCGCGCCGGGATCGAGAACCCCGCCGGCCAGGCGGCGTTCAACATGGCCAAAGCCGGCGTGATGGCGTTGGGGATGAGCACCGCCTCGGAGCTCGAAGACACGAACGTGACAGTCTCGGTGCTCGTCCCATCGGTGATCGACACCCCGGCCACCAGGGCGACACTCCCCTACTCCGATTACGTCGACTGGCCGACCCCCGACGAGATCGCCGGGGTCGCAGAGTTCCTCCTGTCCGAGGAGGCGGGCGTCATGAACGGAGCGCTCGTACCCGTGTTCGGACGGTCGTAAACCGACCGGAATTCCAACCATGGGACACGGCGAGTGGATGAGGGCCGGCGTCGGCGCTGTGATCACGGGCGACGACGGGAGGGTCCTCGTGTTCGAACGGTGCGATGTGGCAGGGAGCTGGCAGTTCGTCCAAGGCGGTCTCGATCTCGGTGAAGAGCCGCTGACCGGGGTGCTGCGAGAGATCGAGGAGGAGACGGGAATCGGGCCCGCCCACCTGAGACTGCTGGGAGAGCTGCCACATTGGATCACCTACGAGTTCCCGCCCGAGCTTCGTGGCGGTGGGTGTCGCGGACAAACTCAGCGATGGTTCGTGTTCCGGTTCCCATCCGACACGCCGATCCGGCTACCCGACGGCGACCTTGCCGAGTTCAGGGACTACAAGTGGACGTCTATGGCGGAGGCAGTAGAGCTGGTGGTCGACTTCAAGCGACCGGTGTACCTCCGCCTCGCATCGGAACTCGATCACGTGGTGACCGGCTGATCGGAGGGGCGGGACCGACTCGGAGTGGCTCTCCTGGATGAGAGTTGGGAATGGGGCTTCCGAACCCGTCCGGCGGCCCACGCTCCCTTGGCAAGTCCCTTCCCGTGCCCGATCGTGCAACCGAGCATGTCGGGGTCAATCCCGAACCACCGTTCCCGCGTCGACCCCCGGGGTGAATCCGGGGGTCGACGGGTGCCGGCAGCGCGGCGACCGCAAGAGATCGGTCGCGGCCGCAGTCAGGGCGTTTCGCGGGCGAAGACGATGTCCTGCCGGTTGTTGGTGTCCACGAACAATCCTGGCGATTGTGGGAAGGCCACGGGAAGGCCGAGGTTGTTGGCCAAGGTGAACGCCGCCACGAAGTCCGTGCCGTCCGTGTCGAGCCCGACGTAGTCACCAGGGAAATAGCCCCGCGGACCGGTAATGACCATCTGTCGCATGTCGAAAGAGGACGTCGTGAGGCGCCTCTCCTCCTGAAAGACCAACCCCGCATCGAAGAGTGCCAAATGGACGTCGGTGCTCAACTCCGAGTCACCCGTCACGTCGTTGCGGAAGTCGTAATACAGGACCCCGACCGTACCGTCGGCATTGACGGAAACCGCCGGGAGGAATGACTGTACGACCTCACCCTCCTGGCTGACACGAATGGGCGTCGACCAGGTGAATCCACCATCTACGGACCGTGACACTGCCACCTCGACCAATCCCTGGGTGTTCGCCTGCTGCCACGTCATGTACAGCGCACCCGTCGCATCGTCGACGGCGATGTCGGGAATCTGGCTGGCATCGCGCACAGGGATACCGAGCTCCGGGTCGAAAGCACCAGCCGGGGTGAAGCCGGCCACGGCGATGTCCATGCGATCCCAATGCTTCCCGTCATCGGTGGACCTGAAGAGCGCCTGTTCGAAGGAGACGGCCAGGTTCTTTTGATCGAACAATATGCGATAGAACGCGTTCACCAGCGTCCCGTCCGGAAGCACGACGATCTGGGCACCCTGCCGGAAGGACACCACCTCGGCCGGGTTGACCGTCCCGAACGTGGCGATGGGAATCGGCGGACCCCACTTCTCGCCACCGTCAGTGGAGCGGGACACGAGCAGCGAAGTGACCCCGTTGCGGAACAGCGTCCAGGTGGCGTACACGAGGTCGGGATCGATTGGATCGGCGGTGATCGAGTTCTTGTCGTGGAACAGCGAGGCGCCGACCGGGTCGCGAGCGGGATTCGCCTTGATGATCTGAGGCTCGGTCCAGGTGGCGCCTCCGTCGGTCGAACGGGCGACCGCCATACCGTTGCGGTTCGGCGTGTTGTCGGCCACGAGCGCCATGTAGTGGGCCGTTCCGTCAGGGCTGAAGCTGATCCAGGGATCGGAGGCGCGTCCGTAATCACCTGCCGAACCGGACAGCGCCCCGGCGCAGCGCGTGAAGGGGATGTTGACGGGAGTCCATGTCATGCCCCCGTCGACCGTGAAGGCCGCACCCAAGCCTTGAGCGGCGCCGTTGCTCCACCGATCCTGATGCCAGCCGGCGATCATGTTGTTCGGGTTGGTGGGGTTCACCGCCAGATACGGCTCGGTCTCACTGTTGCGATACAGCACTCCGGTCTGCGGCTCGCCGTTGCAGGCGGTGACCGCGGCCGGATCGGTGGGGTCGCCTCCATCCGGGTAGGGGCTCAGCCCGCTGATGGCGGTCGAGCCGGCGGCTCCGGCCGAGGCCGAGGCTGTGATCAGTGCTAGAACCGTCAGAAAGAGAACTGTCCCAATGCGAGCGCGGCGCCCGTTCATGACCAACCTCCCTTTGCCCGTGCCGCGCAAGCGTGTCATGTCGAAGATGCGGTGTCCAGGAAGGATCTGTCAGGTCAGCGGGTCGTGAGTATGGCGGTCACGGGCCCGTGCGCTTCGCCGGGGCGCTCAGCCGACTTTCAGGATGGTCGAATTCAGGCACACCAGACGGGGTCGGGCACGGCGGGTGTAGGCCAGGCCTCGACGTGGTCGTCGAAAACGAGATAGGCCACCGCCGTGTCCGAGGACATGAACAAGTGTGCGCCGTCACGCTCGTAGCCCGTGTCGAGTGCATCCGAAGGCAGCTGGGTGTCGGCCGAGAATGGTGCTGCGAACGGGACGTCCATCGCTCCTTCGGGGTCTCCGATGTACTGGCGGTCCTCGAACAGGAGGTAGGTGACACTCTCCCACCCGCAGTGCTCGGCGCCCTGCAACGACATGATGGTGGACGTCGGGACTCGGTGTCCTTCGGCGTCGGTCCACACGCCGACAGGCCCGTCTCGGGACGGGTCGTACTCGGCCGGGTCACAGGTGGCGAACGTCTCGACCCGCCACCCGTCGGGTTCGTCGGCGATGATCACAGCCACTTTGGGGGCATCGGCGACCGAGTACGTGAACAGTCTGCGCTGGTCGTCTCGACCCGACGGGAGATACCCGTCGCGTGGGAGCCCGAAGAGGCCGGTGTCCAGGAATGCTTCGAGCCCATCCTCCGGGGTGGAGCCTCCGGGCGGCGGGCCGAAGTCGGAGGACCACCCGCCGTTTCCAAGCGGATAGGTGCATTCGACGAAGGCGGCCGCCGCTCCGGCCCGGTCGGCCGGATCAGGCGCATCGGGGACGGGTTGCACGAACAGGTCCAACTCGGGTAGTTCGGCGTCGACGGTGGCGCCGCCACACGCCTGGACCGAGACGAGAACCACAGCCACGACGACGCGCCACCCGCTCACCGCGGTCGCTCCTGTCTTGGGGCGACGAGATGCCGCCCGATTCCATCAGCGTACATCTCGGGCGGGGCGGTCAGTGCGCCGTTTTCCTTTGCCCGGGCTCCGGTGGGAACATGCCCGCTCATGACACCCGCCGAGTTGTCCCGTGCATTCCTCGACGCCTACAACCGCCGCGACAGCGAGGCCATGAGGGCGATGCTCGCCGACGACTTCACCTACGTCCGCCCCGGTCCGGTGACGCTCGACGGCGCCGACCGAGTCATCGCCCGGTATCGGACGGACTGGGAAGCGGTGGGGGCGAATCTGCGTGTCAGACGCTTGCTCGACGTAGGCGACGACGTGGTCATGGAGATCACGATCGACCGACCCGACGGCGTCTCGATCGAGGCGGTGGTCCTGCATCAATGGGTCGAAGGCCGGCTCGTCGGTTACC
>JAOUGY010000060.1 GCA_029865445.1 Acidimicrobiia bacterium
GACGAGCCTGCCAGCGGTGTTCCCGCGGCGTCCAGTGCTGCGTTCACGATCACACCGATGCCAGAGGCGGCGGTCACCAGGCCCATTCCCGACAGCAAGAGACGCGCTGCCTGTTGGGTTCCCAGCGAGCGGTTCTTCACCACGCCCGAGTGGTAAGCCCATCCGAGTGCGCCCACGACCGCAGCAGAGATCGCTCCAGGGAGACCGCTCCCGCCGTCTTCGCCGAACAACCAGGCCAGGAGCGCGTAGATGATCGCTCCCGTCCCGGCAAGGCACAGAGCTGCCAGACCGGCGACCCCGAACAACGCCACGGCGATGTCGGTGAGCACCGTGTCAACCCGGGAGACCCTTCGCCAGTGCCACCACCACACGGCGCCGCCGCCGAGGCCCCACACGAGCCCCTGAATCGCCACGGTCCACCACACGGTTCCGGCAAGCGCCGATTCACCGTTGAAGAACGCACGCTCCAGGAGTGCCGACAGAGCAGCTGCGAACCCGCCCGTTGCCAGCACCAACCCGAACACCGTCGAGATTGCGGGAGCGAGGTCGAGCAAGCTGAGCGGACCTCGTGCCGGGTGCTCGGTCATCCAACGGTGCCAGACCCAGATTCCACCCCAGACCAGGGCGAGGGAGAGGGCGTCGGGCTCGAAATCCCCGTCGACCGCTTCTGTGATCGTGATCAAGGCGGAACTGACGGCCGTGATGAGCGAAACCACCGTCATCGCCGCCAGGTACAGCGTCCACCCGAGTGATGACCGCTCCTCGTCCTCGTCGATCGACCGCCACAGGAACCACCACAACACGCCGGCGAGCGGGCCAGCTATCAAGGCGAAGGCGAGCGATCGGGCGAGCGCACTGACATCGGATCCGGCCAGTTCGTTGCCCGACCCCAGAAGCCGACCGAGGAGACCGGCGACCCCGATCGCGGCGATCGTCACGAGCACGAACAGGAGGCCGAACACCACGAGTCGGCGTGCGGTGCCCGCCACCGACTGGGGATCACGAGTCGAACCTCGTCTCGTCGCCGCGACAATCGCGGCGACGACACCACCGATCACGACGATGAGTAGCAGGAAGAAGACTCCGGCGATCATTGTCCGACCTCCATCTCGGGACATACGGTCAACATCCACGGTGCGGCGCTGATCCGCCATTCACCGTCTACCAGCACGAGGTCAAAGATCTCTTCACTACTCCACTCAGACACGCCGAACGGTCCGGAGCCCGAGAACGTCGTGATTCGAACACGCACATCCGCCGTGTCGTCGCGGACCTCGGTCGAGATGAGCGTCAGACGAACGTCCTCATCGGCCGGGCGGGCGTAGTAATCGCGGTCGCAGTTCTCGAGGGCGCCCTGGCTGAGGTACTCGCCGGCTGCTCGCTCGTCATCGTCGAGCACCGCGGTTGCGTACCGTTGGACGACCCCTTCCGGGGAATCGGCGGCGAGACTCGGTGGTTCCTTCCGCACGACAACGGCCACCACCGCCACGACAACCAGCAAGGCGATCGCAATGAGAACGTATCTGAGCGTGCTGTCAACCGACCTGACGGGGGTATCACTGGGTGTCGTCATACGACCAGCATGCCTGATTCTCGCTCGTTTGCCCATGGGTGAACGACCCTGAAACCCTCTCAGGGTGGTTCCGGAAATTCGGCCGAGGACACGAACGGCGGACCGTACGATGGTGGCTCGTGAGAGAACCCCGGCTGACCCTCGGGAACGCCGTCGTCGACGGATTCCGGCTGCTCGCTCGGTTCGTGCGGTCCCATCCCATCTCTTTCTCGGTGGGCGTGTTTGGCGCGGCCAACTACGCGGCCGCCGTCATCGTGTCGGCCATCGTGGTCGGTCGGGTCACCGACCGGCTGATCGTTCCGGTGCTGGACGGTGGAGAGTCTTCCGAGGGGCGGCTCTGGAGTTTTGTGCTGCTTCTGGGTGGCGTCGCCGTCTGGAAGTCGGCCGGGATCGCCGTCCGCAGGATCGGGGCCACCTACATGCAGGGTCGGACCCAGGCAGACCTGCGCGCGAGTCTCGTCGAACACATCATGACCCTCGAACTCTCCTGGTTCCGACGGCAATCGACCGGTGATCTGCTGGCCGTCAGCGACTCGGACGCAGGGCAGGCAACGTATGTCTTGGGTCCCTTCCCGTTCGCTACAGGCGCCTTCCTGTTGCTCGTCGGTTCGATCGTCCTGGTCTTCTCGACCGACCCAGTGCTGGGTGTGATCACCGTCCTCGGGCTCCTCGCCACGATCTTCGTCGACGTCAAAGGAGCCTGGAAGACGTTTGGTCTGTTCGAAGTGATCCAGGCGGCTCGAGGTGAAGTGAGCGGCGTCGCCCACGAATCCATCGACGGCGCTTTGACGGTGAAGGCCCTGGGTCGGGAACGCTACGAGACGGAGCGGTTCGAACGTTCGTCTCATCGCCTCAGGGATCGCCTCATCGACCAAGCACGAATCTTCACGTTCTACGACGCCTTTCAGGACGCCTTTCCCGCCCTCACGAGCGTTCTCATCCTCATCGTCGGAGCGATGCGGGTCGATGCCGGTGTCGTCTCGGCGGGCGACCTGGTCACGATGACGTATCTCCTCTCGCTCATCGCCTTCCCGCTGCGCCTCATCGGCTTCGTGCTGTGGGAGGTCTCCGGCAGCCTCGCCGCCTACCGGCGTGTCGAGGCCGTCATGGAGATCTCGGAGGTGGTCCCGTACGGATCGCTCCTTCCCACCGGCCCGGGGACCGGAGCCGCCTTGGCCTCCCACGATGTCTCCTTCGGGTACGAACCGGACGATCTGATCCTCGAAGGGGCGCACGTCGATGTCTCTCCGGAAACGACGGTCGCAATCGTCGGTCCGACCGGGTCCGGCAAGTCGACGCTCGCAACGCTCATGGCCCGGCTGTGGGACCCCGACGACGGCCACATCACCATCGACGGCCGCGATCTTCGTTCCTTCGCTCGCTCGGCCCTGCCCGGAGAGGTGGCTTTTGTCGGCCAGGATGTCTTCCTCTTCGACGACACGGTGGCCGCGAACATCGCGTTCGGGATCGACGTCGAACGATCCGACGTCGAGACAGCAGCCCGCCTAGCCGGCGCCCACGACTTCATCGAGGAGCTGCCGGAAGGCTATGACACGGTCGTGGGGGAGCGGGGTGCGTCGTTGTCTGGTGGGCAACGTCAGCGGGTGGCATTGGCCCGCGCCCTCGTACGCAGGCCCCGGCTGTTGATCCTCGATGACGCCACCAGCGCCGTGGACGCCAGTATCGAATCGGCGATCCTCGCCGGTCTGAAGCGTGCCGATCTGCCCTCGACGGTGGTGGTGGTCGCCTACAGGCAGTCCTCCATCGCGCTGGCAGACGAGGTGGTCTTCATCGAGGGCGGCCGGATCGTGGCGCAGGGACCACACGACCGGCTGCTGGCGGAAGTACCCGGATATGCCCGGCTCCTACTGGCATATGAGCGAGACGCACGGGCTCGTCAGGAGGAGCAGCCATGACCGAGCACGCGTCAACGGGGAAGGCCTTGCGAAGGCTGCTCGCCGAGGTGCCCGCATTGCGAAGGGGTCTGTGGGGCACGATCGCCCTCGCCATCCTCGGGACCGCCCTTCACGTCGCAATTCCCGTGGTCGTTCAGCAGATCCTCGACGTCGAGATCCTCGATCCCGACGGTGTCGACGTGCGGGGTACCGCCATCCGTGGTTCGATCGCCGCAGTCGCCATGCTGGCAGCCGTGGTGGCCCGCCGATCGTCGACGCTGAGGCTGGCGTCGATGTCTGCATACGGGCTGTCCGACCTTCGAGTCAAGGTGTTTGCCCGTCTTCATTCTATGTCGGCGATCCACGTTCAGTCGGCGCGGCGCGGTGCGCTGGTGGCCCGGGTCACGTCCGACGTGTACCGGATCCAGGATTTCATGGAGTGGGGCGGCATGGGAATGCTGGTCGGTGTTGCCCAGGTGGTCCTGGCTGTGACTGCGATGCTGTTCTACAACTGGCGCCTCGCCGTGGGGATCGTGGTCGGGGTTGCGTTCTATGCCCTCATGCTCGTGTGGTTCCAGCGTGTGCTGGGTCGAGCCCACGATGGGGTTCGGGAGCGTGTGTCCGATGTCATGTCGGCCTTGGGTGAGTCGATCTCGGGCTTCCCGGTCGTCCGCGCCTTTGGGGCCGAGGAGCCTGCTCTCCGACGGGTCCGTACGGCCGTGGACGCCCAATTCGCGGCCGAGTTCCGAACCGCCAACCTCGGATCGGCGCTGTTCTCTTCGGCCGAGGTGTTCGCAGGCCTGCTGACTGCCGCCGTCGTGGCGGCGGGCATCCTCATCGGGCCGGAGACGGGCATGACCGCGGGTTCGTTGCTCGCCTTCCTGTTCCTGGTCAACCTGCTCGTGCAGCCCGTACAGACCTTGGTGGAGACCCTCGATTCCGCACAGGCGGCCGCGGCCGGAGTCCGTCGGGTTCTGGGAGTGCTCGACACCGCGGTCGACCTCGCCGATCCGGGCGACGGCGGCAGGGCCCTCCCCGAAGGGGGGTTGAACGTGGTGGTGTCCGGACTCGAATACGCGTATCCCGACGGACCTCAGGTGCTGTCGGATGTGACCGTGTCCATCGACGCCGGCACCCGGATTGCGGTGGTAGGCCAGACCGGGTCCGGCAAGACCACGTTCGCCAAACTGATCGTCCGGGTCCTCGACCCGGCTCCGGCGACGGTGACCATCGGTGGGGTTCCGATCGAAGAGGTCCGGTTCGAATCCCTCCGCAGCCGGGTCGCCTATGTTCCCCAGGAGGGCTTCCTCTTCGACGCCACCGTCGCCGACAACGTCCGGTACGGACGACCGGGAACCGACGATGTCGGCATAGCGGCCGCCTTCATGGACCTGGGCCTCACAGAGTGGGTTGATTCACTCCCACACGGGATCCACACGAAGGTCGGCGAACGGGGAGCGGCGCTCTCTGCGGGTGAGCGGCAGCTGGTCGCTTTGGCGCGGGCGTGGCTGAGCCAGCCCGACCTGCTCGTGCTGGACGAGGCGACGTCGGCGGTGGATCCCGCGCTCGAGGTCCAGCTGCGGAACGCGATCGACCGGCTCATCGCCGGCAGGACATCGATCACCGTGGCTCACCGGCTGTCGACGGCCGAGGCTTCGGACCGGGTCCTCGTGTTCGCCGCCGGGCATCTCGTGGAGCAGGGCACCCACGCCGAGCTGAGCCGGGGGCAGGGACCGTACGCCGCGATGCACGCCGATTGGATGGCGGGAACGAGGAGCTGACCCACCCGCCGGTGCACTAGCCTTGCGGTCATGCGTGGCCTTGTCTCGCTTGCGTGGTGGTGGCACTTCTGACGTTCGGCCGCGCTTTCCGTATCGGTACCGCCGGCTTCGAAACCGGCGGTTCTTTTTGACTGGAGACAGATCGTGAAGAAGAGAGTGTTCTCGGGGGTTCAACCCACCGGAAACGTCCATGTGGGCAACTACATCGGTGCGTTTCAAAACTGGGTTCGGATGCAGGACACCTACGAGACGATCTACTGCGTCGTGGATCTGCACGCCATGACAGTCCCGTACGAGCCGGCCGACTTCATGCGCCAGCGGCTCGACATGGCGAAGATGATCGTCGCTTCCGGGGTCGACCCCCATCGTTCACTCCTGTACTTCCAGTCCGACGTTCCTCAACACGCCGAACTGGCCTGGATCCTGAGCACGATCACCGGGATCGGCCAACTCGAACGAATGACGCAGTACAAGGAGAAATCGGATCGGGCGGGCCAGAACCTCGGATTGCTGTCCTATCCCGTCCTCATGGCCGCGGACATCGTGATCCACAAGGTCCACGCCGTGCCGGTCGGGGATGATCAGACCCAGCACCTCGAACTCACCCGGGACCTCGTGGAAAGGTTCAACTCCAGGTTCGGTGACGAATTCCCGCTGCCGGAACGTATTACGCCCGAGATCGGCGCTCGAGTCATGTCTTTGCAGGATCCGACATCCAAGATGTCCAAGTCCGATCCAAGCCCCGCTTCCCGCATCCTCCTCACCGACTCCGACGACGACATCCGAAAGAAGATCAAGTCGGCTGTCACCGACTCCGACCGGTACGTCCGCTACGACTGGGACGAGAAGCCGGGGGTCTCCAATCTCCTCGAGCTGTTCTCGGTCTTCTCGGGTCGACCGATCTCCGACCTGGTCGGCGAATACGAGGACGCCGGATACGGGGCATTCAAGGCGGCCGCGGCGGAGGCAGTCGTCAGCGGTGTCGCTCCGATCCGCGATCGGTTCGAGTCGATCGGCGACGACGAGATCCTCGCCATCATGGACCAGGGCGCCGCCACGGCTCGGGAACGGGCCGAGGCGGAGATGACGTCGGTCCGCCGCAAGGTGGGACTGTCGGCTTGATTCATGAGCGGTCCCGTCCGGGCCGCTCAAGCGGTGGGGAAGAACAGCGTCAGCAGTGTCAGCGTGTTGAACCCCGCGTGCATGAATATCGCCGGTCCCAGCCGTCGGGTTCGAACGGTCACCCGGGCGAGTATCCAGCCCACGATGAACAGTTGTGCCAGCGTCACGAGCCCGGCCCATGTGTTGCCGCCTTCGATCCCAAGCCAGTGGAGCACGCTGAAGATGGCGGCCGTGACGATCTGAGCGCCTCTGTCGTCGAGGCGGCGACGCGTTGCATGCAGGAGCACACCCCGGAACGTGAGCTCTTCGGCGATGGGTGTCAGGAGGCCGACGGACAGCACGATCGCGATCCGTGAACCGAGGGCGGTGATCCCCGAGATCTCGTTGGCCACCACCTGGGTCGGGCCATCCGATTGAACGAACTCGGCGATCGGTGCAAACGCGATCGCCAGGGCCAGTTGGAGGCCGACTCCGCCCAGCAGGTACAGGCCGTCGCTCGGCTCGACCACGAAACCCAGGTCGGCGAGCGAGGCGGAACGCCTCCGGGTGACGGCGACACATCCCAAAGCCAGTCCCGAGGCCATCGCGACCGCACCGATCACGATCGTGGGGCCTGCTTCCAAGCCTCCGAACGTCGCGAGAAGTGTGACGGCGATGGCGCTCAGATAGCCGCACAAGATCACGAGGGTGAAATCGGCGAAGCCCCAGGGAACGTCGGATCTCTGCTCGAGCACCATCAGAGGTTACCGATCCCGTGATGGCCCGGTCTTGACGAACTACACGCGTGGTACTCTCAATCGCTCCACGAGGGCGGAGGAAATACGTGGAGATCGATATCGGTATCGGCAAGTCGGGTCGGCGTGCCTACGGGTTCGACGACATCGCCATCGTTCCCAGCCGTCGGACCCGGGATCCCGAGGACATCGACATTTCCTGGCAACTCGACGCCTTTCGGTTCGAACTCCCGATGATGGGATCGGCGATGGACGGAGCGCTGAGCCCGGCCACCGCCATCGAGATCGGCCGGCTCGGGGGTCTGGGCGTTCTCAACCTCGAGGGCCTGTGGTCTCGGTACGAGGATCCGATGCCCTACTTCGAGGAGATCGCCGAACTCGAGGCCGAGAAGGCCACGCGGCGCATGCAGGAGATCTACCTGGAGCCGATCAACCCCGACCTCATTGGACAGCGTGTCACCGAACTCCGGAGTGCCGGGATCATCAGCGCCGCCTCGTTGACGCCCCAGCGCGTGGAAGAGCTGGCACCTCATGCACTGGGTGCCGGGCTCGACATTCTCGTCATTCAGGGCACCGTGGTGTCAGCCGAACACGTGTCCTCCAAGGGAGGCGTTCTCGACCTTCGCAAGTTCGTGGCCGAGTGCGACGCACCGGTCATCCTCGGTGGATGTGCCAGCTATTCGACCGCCCTTCACCTCATGCGCACCGGCGCAGCCGGGATCCTCGTGGGTGTCGGTCCCGGCGCCGCGTGCACGACGCGCGGCGTCCTCGGGGTAGGGGTACCGCAGGCGACCGCGATCGCAGACGCCGCGGGGGCACGGATCAGATACCTCGATGAGACGGGCCGCTACGTGCATGTGATCGCAGACGGCGGCATGCGCACCGGTGGAGACGTCGCCAAGGCGATTGCCTGCGGGGCTGACGCCGTGATGATCGGCTCGCCGTTGGCGGGTGCCGTCGAGGCGCCGGGGGCTGGGTACCACTGGGGGATGGCGACTTTCCATCCGACGCTCCCGCGGGGAGCCCGCGTCCAGACCGGGACCCTGGGGACCCTCGAAGAGATCCTCCTCGGCCCGGCACACGAGAACGACGGGCGGCGCAACCTGTTCGGCGCTCTCCGGGTGTCGATGGCGACGTGCGGGTACTCCGACGTCAAAGAATTCCAAAAGGCCGAAGTGATGGTTGCCCCCTCGCTGCAGACGGAAGGCAAGTCGTTGCAGCGGTCCCAGGGCGTGGGAATGGGGTGACCGACGGGGCAGGCACCTCCGGTGCATTCGACACGGTGCTGGTCCTCGACTTCGGGGCCCAGTACGCCCAGCTCATAGCGCGGCGGGTCCGTGAGGCGCGGGTCCATTCCGAGATCGTTCCACGCGACATCACGGCCGCCGAGGTGCGCGCCCGGCGTCCGATAGGGATCATCCTCTCGGGTGGACCGGCATCGGTGTACGCCGACGACGCCTACCGGGTCGACCCCGAGATCTTCGAGCTGGGGATTCCCGTGCTCGGCATCTGCTACGGCCATCAACTGGTTGCCCAGACCCTGGGCGGGACGGTGGCGAACACGGGCACAGGCGAATACGGGAAGACTCCGCTGTCCATCAAGGCGCCGGGCAGCCTCTTCCGAGGCCTGCCGGAGACTCAGGACGTGTGGATGAGTCACCGCGACAGCGTGGCGGTGGCGCCTCCCGGTTTCGACGCATTGGCGACGACGCCGGGCGCGGCGGTGGCGGCGATGGAGAATCGGGAGCGCCGGATCTACGGCGTGCAATTCCACCCCGAGGTCGCCCACACCCCCCGAGGCCAGGAGGTCTTGGAGCGCTTCCTCTTCGACGGGTGCTCGGCACGACCAACGTGGACCCGGCACTCGATCATCGAAGAGCAGATAGCGGCGGTGCGCGCCCAGGTCGGCGACGCCAAGGTGATCTGTGCGCTGTCTGGCGGCGTCGACTCGTCGGTGGCGGCGGCGCTGGTACACGAGGCGATCGGGGATCAACTCACGTGTATCTTCGTCGACCACGGCCTCCTGCGACAGGGGGAGCCGGAACAGGTCGAAGAGACGTTCCGGGGTCACTTCCACATCAACCTCGTTCACGTGAAGGCCGCCGACCGGTTCCTCGGATTGCTGGCGGGTGTCACCGACCCGGAGACCAAACGCAAGATCATCGGCGAGACGTTCATTCGGGTTTTCGAGGATGTGGCGAGCGAACACGCAGACGCCAGGTTCCTCGTCCAGGGAACCCTCTATCCGGATGTGATCGAGTCCGGCACGAAGGATGCCGCCAAGATCAAGAGTCATCACAACGTGGGTGGTCTGCCCGACGACATGGAGTTCGAGCTCATCGAGCCGCTTCGTGATCTGTTCAAGGACGAAGTGCGAGCCGTCGGGACCGAACTCGGTTTGCCGGAGGAAATCGTCTGGCGCCAACCCTTCCCCGGTCCCGGTCTGGCCGTGAGGGTCATCGGAGAGGTCACGCCAGAGCGTCTGGACATCCTTCGACAGGCCGACGCGGTGGTCACCGAGGAGATCCGGCGCGCCGGAATGGAACGGGAGATCTGGCAGGCGTTCGGTGTGTTGCCCGGCATCAAATCGGTCGGCGTGCAAGGCGACGGGCGGACCTACGCGTACCCGTTGATCGTCAGGGCGGTCACCAGCGAGGATGCGATGACCGCCGATTGGGCCCGCCTTCCCTACGAGGTGCTCGAGCGCATCTCGAATAGGGTCATCAACGAGGTCGAAGGAATCAACAGGGTGGCCTACGACATCTCCTCGAAACCACCGGCAACGATCGAGTGGGAGTGACGGCTCAAGTCAGACGCAACCGGGCCGATACCACTGAGGCACCATGGATTGGGCGGATTCCGAAGAGCTGATGGAGATCTACCTGCACGAGGTGGATCAGCGGAGCGAATCGTTGACGGAAGGGGCGACGGCCCTTGCCAACGGCACGCTCGACTCGGCGCGCCACGAAGAACTCGTTCGCGACGCACACACCCTCAAAGGTTCGTCGCACATGGTCGGCAAGCCGGAGGTCGGTGAGGCGGCCGCCGTCCTCGAAAGAGCCTGGAAGCACGTCCGGCAAGCCAGCAAGACCAATCTCCCGGTCCTCGGCTCGGCGATGTTGGAAGCGACCCGGGCGATGCACACCGCGGCTCGGGAACGCGAGCCCGGACCTGTACTTCACGACGCTTCGCGCCGTCTATCCAAGCTGCTGGAGGATGAATCCTCGGAGCCTCCGCAAGGTCCTCCCGTCACCTCGGAATCTGACATCCCGGTCAACGAACTTGTGTCCACACCGGTAGAGCACGATTCGGGTGCGAATACCTTGGGGGGGCTGCTCCCGTCCTTGGAGGCGGACCTCGAAGGCGCCGTGATGCGTGTCGACACGGGCGATCTCTACACCCTCATCAACCGGATCGTCGAAATCGGTATCGAGGTCCAGTCTCTCGATGACCTCGCGCTCGTGTCGTTCGGGGACGAGGGAGGAATGCTCGAGGGATGGCAGTCCCAGATCTCGAGAATGGTTCGCGAGCTCGGTGACCTGCAGCGGACGGCGGTGTCTCTCGTCAACGTGCCGCTGGCGGAGGCCATCGAGACCTTCCCACAGTTCGTTCGATTCCTGGGGCGACGGCTCAACAAGTCGGTTCGTCTCGACATCTCCGGTGCGGACGTGCACATCGACAGACAGATCGTCGATTTGATGCGTGAGCCCCTCCGGCACCTGATCGTCAACGCTGTCGACCACGGACTCGAAACCGAGGAGGAGCGGGCCGCCGCCGGCAAGCCCGCCCGGGGTACGGTGAGCTTGAATGCCCGGATCGAAGACGATCGACTGATCGTCAGCGTGTCGGACGACGGACGAGGTGTGGATTGGGAGGCGGTCAGCAACCGCGCCCGCCATGAGGGGCTGCCGACGTCGGTTTCCGAGCTGCGTAGTCACTTGCTGAGGTCAGGGTTCACCACGGAGCCCGTCGTTTCCGACTTCTCCGGAACCGGAGAAGGCCTCGCGCTGCTCGCCGACGCCGTGGACAAGGTGTCGGGAAGCGTCATGATCACCAGCGAGGAGGGCCGGGGGACGACAGTGATGGTCGACCTGCCGGTGTCGCTCGTGCTCCAGAGGATCGTGACCGTCGCCTCCGGCTCCCAGGTCCTCGGGCTGGCCGAGGCAGCGGTCATCGACACGGTTCCCATCACCGAGGGCTCGATTGCAGCCACCTCCGCCGGCAAAGAGCTGGTGTTCGACGACGAACGGATTCCATACCTCTCACTCGCCGCCGCCGTCGGACTCGGCGATGACGAGAACGACCGTGACGCACTCATCTTGTCGACCCGGTCAGGGTTGGTTGCCACCGGTGTGGGAGAGATCCTCGGCAGCAGGAACGTGGCGGTGAAAGGCGTTGGTCCAATCCTCGAAGACTCCGACCACATTGCGGGGGCTGCTTTCCTGGGCGGAGGTCAGGTCCTCGTGATCGCCGACCATCATCACCTCGGTGCCCTGGCCCGCAGGGGTCCGCTCGCGCCCGCCGCGCGTCCGGTGGTGCTCGCGGTCGACGACTCCGCCGGGGTCCGGCAGCTGATCGCCGCAACCCTTCGAGGCAACGGGTTCGAGGTCGAAGTGGCCGGGAACGGTGACGAGGCGCGGACCATGCTGTTCGCCGGACATTTCGACGCCCTCGTGGTCGACTACTCGATGCCCGGGTCCAATGGAGCCGAACTCGTGGCATCGATCCGATCGGCAGGGGCGACGCTTCCGATCGTGATGGTTTCGGGTGTCGCCGAACCCGAGGACAAGGCCGCGGCCTGGCAGGCCGGCGTTGATGCGTATTTGAACAAATACGATCTGCGGAGGGGCGCGCTGACCGAGTCGATTCGCCGGTTGCTCGCCGAGCGAAGTTCACCCCATGTGTGACATCCGCCCCTCGCCGATGGCTATGTTCGGATAGGCATGCTCCGCACTCTCGCGTCGACGTCCATCCTGGCCCAGGCCACCTGGTCTTCGGCCCTGCTGGTTGGTGTCGGGCTCACTGCGCTGGCAGCTGGTGCGGCTGCCGGGTTCAACGGATGGCGCTTGAAAGCTCGGTCGGCCGAACTGGCTTCGGAGGCGAAGGCGGATCTGGCCGAGGCGGATGCCATCAAGAACGACTTCGTGACCATGGTGAGCCATGAATTTCGGACCCCACTTGCGTCCATCGCCGGATTTGCGCAGGTGCTCGGTTCGTGGCGCGATCTACCCGATGGCGAAATCGACGAGTTCCTCGGTGTGATCGGTCTCGAAACCAAGAAACTCGGAAACCTCGTCGAAGACGTGCTGGTCATCCCTCGCCTCGAGGCCGGGCGGCTCAAGCTCAACCCCGAGGTGTTCGACCTCTCTGCAGTCGTCTACGAGACCTCGAGCATCGTTTTTCCCTCTGCCGGCGGCAAAGAGGTCTCCGTGTCGATCCCCGGCGGGATACCGGCGTGGGGCGATCCGAAGCGGGTCGAGCAAGTGATCCGAAACCTCCTCGACAACGCCAACAAGTACGGTGGCGATCAGGTGCTCGTCGAAGGCTTCACGCTGGGTGATCACTTCGTGATCGTCGTCTCGGACAACGGCAAGGGCGTCCCCGACGATGCCACCGATCTGATCTTCGAACACTTTGAGCAGGTGTCGAAGGGTGACGCCCGGATCTCCCAGGGGATCGGGCTCGGGCTCCCGATCGCGCGCCGGCTCGCCAGGGCGATGGGTGGCGACGTCTGGTACGAACGTCGGTTCCCGACCGGATCCAGATTCTGTGTTTCGATCACCCAGACCGAGGAGTCCGCAATGAGGGTCGTCGAAGAGAGGGAACGCCAGGCCGCCAACGCTTGACCCGGGGAGTGCCACGCCGAATGACACCCGTGGGGTTCTCGCCTCCGCGCTCGGGTACGATCCTTGCTGTGCAGGCGCAGTGGTTCCTAGACGACATCCCGACGGATTCGACCCTGTTCGAGGACTTGAACCCCGTCCAGCGAGATGCCGTGGCGGCGATCGACGGGCCCGTTCTCGTGGTGGCCGGCGCCGGATCGGGCAAGACCCGTGTGCTCACGTACCGGATCGCCCACATGCTCAGGGACCTCCGCGTCCCGCCGAGCGCAATCCTCGCCATCACATTCACCAACAAGGCTGCAGCCGAGATGCGCGATCGGGTGGCCGGTCTCGTCGGAGGGGTGGTGAAGGGGATGTGGATCTCCACATTCCACTCTTCCTGTGTGCGGATCCTCCGGCGGGAAGCACACAGGCTCGGTTATCGAAGCGGGTTCTCGATCTACGACGAACAGGATTCCCTGCGGCTCGTGACCCAATGCGTCAAGGACCTCGATCTCGATTCGAAGAGGTTTCCGCCCCGGAACCTGCGCGCGATCATCTCCAATGCCAAGAACGAACTCATCGACTACGAGTCGTTCGCCCGCCAAGACGACGGGTTCTTCCACGAACAGGCCGCCGATGTCTACAGGCTGTACCAGCAGCGGCTGCTGGCGGCCTCCGCGATGGACTTCGACGATCTCATCATGATCACCGTGGAGTTGTTCGGGGCGTTCGACGACGTGCTCGCCGAATACCAGGAGCGTTTCAGGTATGTGTTGGTGGACGAGTACCAGGACACCAACCGCGCCCAATACACGCTCGTTCGCCAGCTCACGGACGCCCATCGCAACCTGTGCGTCGTAGGCGACTCGGACCAGTCCATCTATCGCTGGCGAGGCGCCGACATCCGCAACATCCTCGACTTCGAGACGGACTACCCCGACGCCCGTGTCATCGTCCTCGAACAGAACTACCGGTCGACTGAGACGATCCTCGAGGCGGCCAATGCGGTCATTGCCAACAACCCCCGTCGCCAGCCCAAACACCTGTGGAGCGACCGCGGTGAGGGCGCACGGATCGTCCGATTCGAGGGCGAGGACGAGCACGACGAGGCGGGATTCGTCGCCGACCAGGTCGAGACTCTCCTCGATGAAGGACACAACCCGTCGGAAATGGCGGTGTTCTACCGCACCAACGCCCAGTCACGAGTCATCGAAGACGTGCTGGTACGTCGGGGTATCGCCTATCAGGTCGTCGGAAGTGTGCGCTTCTACGAGCGCAGAGAGATCAAAGACGCCATCGCTTATCTCAAGGCGATCGTCAACCCCGATGACCAGGTTGCGGTCAAGCGGATCATCAACGAGCCCAAGCGAGGGATTGGTGATACCACCGTCGGGCACGTGGACCGGTTCGCCGAGGCGAACGGCCTTGGCTTCTCCGATGCCGTGAGACGTGCCGATGAGATCTCGAACCTGAACGCCGGAGCCGTGCGACGGCTTGGTGAGTTCTGCGCCGTGCTCGATCGTCTCATTGCCGCGGCCGAGATCGGGGTGGAGGCTGCGGTGGCCTCTGTTCTCGAAGACACGGGCTACGTCGAGGCCTTGGAATCGGAACGGACCATAGAGGCGATCGGCCGTGTCGAGAACCTGCGTGAGCTCGCCTCGGTGGCTTCGGAGTTCGAGGCCACCAACGAGGGTTCTGTCATCGACGGCGTCGAGTGGGCGGACATCCCTCCGCTGCGCAAGCTGGAGATCTTCTTGGAGCAGGCTGCGCTGGTCAGCGACACCGACGAACTCGACGATGGGGTCGGGGCGGTGACACTGATGACGTTGCACACCGCCAAGGGGCTCGAATACCCGGTCGTGTTCCTGGTCGGCATGGAGGACGGGGTGTTCCCGCACATGCGGTC
>JAOUGY010000061.1 GCA_029865445.1 Acidimicrobiia bacterium
TGCCGTGGCCCTCGTCGATGGTCGGACGATCCGCAGACAGGCCGGATGTCAACTCGGCGATCGATCGCTCGCGACATCCTGCCGAGAAGCCTTTGGCGCGGCGCCGGAAGTTGGCCACGTCCTCGGGACCCCGGAGTTGGAGCACCGTCCGGTGTCCCAACTCGGCGAAGTGCTCGAGTACGAGGTGGCCCCCCGCCCTGTCGTCTTGAACAACCTGAGGGAGAGGGCTCCCTTCGAGGGGGCGGGCGGCGACGACCACGGGGGCGATGCGCGCCGCAGACTCGAGGCGGTCCCGGTGGCCGTCGCGGGCTGAGAGCGCCACGATGGCGTCGACTCGACGGTTCAACATGTGGTCGAGAATGTTCGAGAACCGTACGTCGTCGTCCTGGGTTTCCGCGATCACGGGCATCATCCCCCCCGCTTCGATCGCGGCAACGATTCCGTGGATGACGGGTGTCACCCAGGTGTTGCCGAGGTCTGCCGTGATCAGCCCCACGGTCGCCGTCCGACCGCTCTGGAGGCCTCGGGCGACCATGTGCGGCCGGTATCCCATGCGTTCGGCGACCTCGGCGATGCGCGCTCGTGTGGCTTCCTTCACCATGTCGCGGCGGGTGGGATCGAGGGCGCGGGACACAGTGGACGGGTGCACGCCGACCTCGCGAGCGACATCGTGCAGTGTCACCTGCGCCGTCTCCGGATGCCGCCCTGGTGGTTCCTTGGTGATCGCCACGAGCGAATGGTTGCCACCGAAGACCCTTTTGTCCAGCATCAGCCCACCCGGCAGAGGGGCGACCCCCATGCAACCCCCTCTCGCGGCGTTCTCGGTCGGGACGTGGATCAAGCGAGCGGGATGGCGGATGCGGGCCCACGGCGCGGGCGGGCGACCCTTTGCAGCCCCCTCTCGCGGCGTTCTCGGTCGGGACGTGCGCTCCGGTCTACCGCTCCAAACGTTTGCAGTAGCGTGCACCGGGCGAGAGGAGCGAGAGTTGAACACCTACGACGTCTGTGTGATCGGCGGAGGGATCATCGGTTTGGCCACTGCCACTGCGATCGCTCGTCGGCTGTCCGGCTGCTCGATCGCGGTCCTGGAGAAGGAGCCATCGGTCGGGGCACATCAGACCGGCCACAACAGCGGTGTGCTCCACTCCGGTCTCTACTACAAGCCGGGTTCGCTCAAGGCCCGGTTGTGTGTCGAAGGACAGCGGCAGATGGCCGCCTATTGCGAAGAACACGGCTTGGCGTTTCGACGCAGCGGGAAGATCGTGGTGGCGTCGTATCCGCACGAGCTGCCGGCCATGGAGGAACTGTATCGGAGAGGTATCGAGAACGGGCTCGAAGGGTTGCGTCGTCTGTCGTCGGCGGAGATCCGTGAGATCGAGCCTCACGCGACAGGTGTGGCTGCCCTCTCCGTTCCCGAAGCCGGCGTGGTCGACTACCCGGCCGTCACGCGGCACCTCGCCAGCGGTCTCCAGGGCGATGTGATCCTCGGGTTCGGAGTGTCGGCGATCGCCAATGCGGTGGACGGCGTGACGATTTCGAGTGAGGGGTCTTCGGTCCGGGCCAAGTTCGTGGTCAACACGGCCGGTCTCCACTCCGATCGTGTGGCTCGGATGGCCGGGGTGGAACCGCCGGTACAGATCATCCCGTTCAGGGGTGAGTACTACACGCTCACGCCGGACGCCGCGTCGCTCGTCAATGCCTTGATCTACCCCGTACCCGACCCGCGTTTCCCGTTTCTCGGGGTCCACTTCACCCGGCGGGTGGATGGTTCGGTCGAGGTGGGACCCAATGCGGTCCTGGCGCTCGGGCGTGAGCACTACCGAGGATCGCGGCCCAATGCCGGCGATGTCGCCGAGACACTGCGGTACGCGGGATTTCGCAAACTGGTTGGTCGGTATTGGAGGACGGGCGCGGCCGAGGCCTGGCGTTCTGCGCGCCGATCGACCTACGCTCGATCGGCCCGCGTCCTCGTGCCTTCGATCCAACCCGAGCATCTGGAAACGGGTGGAGCCGGAATCCGTGCTCAGGCCGTGACACCGGACGGGGCACTGGTCGACGACTTCTCGATAGTCCAAACCGATTCGGCGGTCCACGTGCTCAACGCACCGTCACCTGGAGCGACCGCCTCGCTCGCCATCGGGTCGCACATCGCAGCCCTCGTGGCTCAGCGATTGGGCGGGGGCTCAGGAGCACACTGAAGAGATCGCCCACTCGAGCATCTGCGTTGCGCCCCCGAATCTGACGCAGGTCGATGAGGAGCATCCGCCGGGTCAGCGGTCGGCGGGCATGCTGCGGCCATCAACTCCGTTCAGCCGTAGGTGGCCCCCCAACGCGCGGGATGGGCTGAGGGATTTCTGGTTGACAGCACACCATCGCGGTTTGTAAGTTCATCGAACGAACTAACTGTGGACGTGGCATGACGCGGCAGTCTCCGACAGCCAGACACCCCAAGAAGACCAGTCGGGACGACAGTCGTCGCTGGAATCTGCTCGCGACCCTGCAGACGGTGGCAGCGTCCGGAGCCACTTCTCGAGCCGACATCGCCCGGGCAACAGGCTTGACCAAGGCATCGGTGTCCTCGATCGTCGCCGAATTGCTCGACGAGGGTCTCATCCACGAGATCGGAACCGCTCCGTCAGACGGAGGCGGCAAACCTCCGACGCTCCTGGCGATCCACCCTCGAGGCCGCGACATCGTGGCAGTAGATCTCAGCCGCAGGCCCATCCGAGCCGCCCTCGTGGGACTGGGCGGGCCCATTCATCACCGAGTGAGCGCACCCGAACCGGGCGTCACCGGCCCGGCTGCTCTCGACGCCGCGCTCGAGCTCGTCGCCCGGTGCCTCGATCGGGCCGAAGCGCCCGTACTCGGAATCGGGGTTGGCACTCCCGGAATGCTCGACCCCGACGGGACCGTGATCGAGGCAACGAACCTCGACTGGCACGGAGTGGCGGTCGGTGCCGAACTCGCGCGACGTTTCGGCCTGCCCGTCAGTGTGGGCAATGACGCCCATGTGTCGGCGTTGGCCGAGATGCGATCACATCCGCGAGACTCCCTGCTCCTCGTCAAGATCGGGCAGGGGATCGGTTCGGGGCTGGTCTTGAACGGTGTGCTCCATACCGGCGACCGCTTCGTCGCCGGTGAGATCGGTCACGTCGTCGTCGATCGCGACGGTGCCATCTGCCGTTGCGGCAATCGCGGTTGTCTCGAGACGGTCGCATCGGTTCCCGCCATCGTCGAGCGAGCCGCCGGCGTCAAGGATCCCGACCTCCCGTGGGATGCGATGGCGCTGGCGGCACGCTTCGGCGAGGCAACCGTGCGAGAGGCCATCGACGTTGCCGGTCGAGCTATCGGTGAGATGCTTGCGACCGCCGCCGCCCTGCTCGACGTCACTCACATCGTGATCGCCTCAGATCTTGCCAACTCGTCGGAGGCAATCGTGGACGCCGTTGAACGTAGCCTCACTGCTGGGATCCACCCCTCGAGCGTCGGACACATCGAGGTGACGGCCGCCTCGGCCCGGTCCGATCTTGTGCTGGCGGGAGCCGTTGCCATGGTTCTCAGAGACGAGTTGGGTGTGGTGCTCAGGTGACTGTCGTCGGGATCGACGTTGGAGGCACCACCACCAGGGCTGCCGCGTACAACGGGCGCACCAGTCGCGCCACCCGCGCCGCAACGGCCCCAGGTGGAGAAGCCCTGGCTGCGCAGCTGACTCAGATGGTCTCGGCGCTCGAACTCGACAGCGCGCCTACCGCCATCGGGATCGGAATACCGGGTCAGGTCGATCTGGACACCGGCGTGGTACGTCACGCCGTGAACCTCGGAATCGATGAATACCCCATCGGTGCCGAGGTGGCCCGACGGCTCTCCGTCCCGGTGGTTGTCGAGAACGACGTACGGGTTGGCGCCATCGGAGCGTTCCGCTACCTCACCCGCACGATGACAGAACTCCGCGACCTCATCTACGTCGGGATCGGAACGGGCATTTCGGCCGGCATCGTCATCGACGGGATGATTCACCGGGGCCGGCACGGACTCGCCGGAGAGATCGGTCACCTGGTCGTGGCGACCGACGGCCCCGAATGCAGGTGTGGGCTCTCGGGGTGTCTCGAAGCGATCGTGGCGGGCCCTGCCCTTTCCGCACGCTGGCCCGGCGGGGCGGCCGCTCTGTTCGAAGCTTCCGCCGCCGGTGACTTGGACGCCCGTCCGCTGGCCAGGCAGGCCGGTGCCTACCTTGCCAGTTCGATGCATTGGCTCGCCGCCGCCTACGACCCCGACCTCATCGTGCTCGGAGGCGGGGTCGGATCGTCAGGCCCGTGGTTGGTCGATCACATTCGGGAATCGATCGCCGAGATGGCCGGGGCATCGCCATTCGCCGCGGCCCTCGTCGATCCGGACCGGATCATCGCCATTCCGTCAGACGTCGAAGTGGGGACCTTGGGAGCTGCGGTCATGGCCCGCTGGGTCCTCGAATCATCCGGACATCCGGAACACACACTTCCGATCGGACGATCGGAACCAACGAGGGAGGAAGGAAAGAGATGAGAAAAACGAGACTCATCGCGATGCTGGCGGCACTCGCCATGCTCGCGGCGGCGTGTGCCAACGCGCCGGAAGGCGCCGAGGCGACAGACGCTCCGGCAACAACGGAGGCCCCGTCCGAGGCGCCGGAGACAACGGAAGGCACGGCCACGGAGACCACGGAAGCCATGGTCCCCGAAGGCCCGTATGAGTTCCTCGCACGCGCTCAAGCAGGTGAATTCGCCGGCACGAGCGTCGAAGTGCTGGGCCAGTGGGTCGAGGCCGAATCCGACAACTTCAAGGCATCGCTCCAGGGATTCGTGGACGCGACGGGAATCGAAGTGACCTACGAAGGGATCACGGACTACGAGACCGTGTTGACCACGAGGGTCGACGGTGGCAACGCCCCGGACCTGGCACAGGTTGCCCAGCCCGGGCTCATGCGCACGTTCGCCTCTGAGGGCAAGCTCGTGAAGCTGAGCGACTGGATCAACATGGACCAGCTGTCCGCCGACTACATCCAGTCGTTCATCGACCTGGGATCGAGCGATGGGGATCTCTACGGTGTCTTCTACAAGGGTGACCTGAAGTCGATCGTCTGGTATCCGGTGCAGGCGTTCGCCGACGCCGGGTATTCGGTCCCCTCCAGCTGGGACGATCTGGTAGCCCTGAGCAACCAGATCGTGGCCGACGGCAACGGAAGCCCGTGGTGCATCTCGATCGAACATGGCGACGCCAGCGGTTGGGTGGCCACCGATTGGCTCGAGGACATTCTGCTGCGGACGGCACCGGCCGAGACCTACGACAAGTGGGTCACGCACGAGATCGCGTTCAACGACCCAGAAGTGCTCGAAGCGGCCGAATACATGAAGCAGATCTGGTTCGCCCCGGACTTCGTGTACGGCGGGAACACAGGCATCAACGCGACCTTCGTCGGTGATACCCAAACCCCGATGTTCGACGCAGAGGGACCCAAGTGCTGGATGCACAAGCAGGCTGCTTGGATCCCGTCGTTCTGGCCGGAGGGCACCGTCGCAGGAGAGGACTCCTCCTTCTTCTACTTCCCGCCGATCGAAGAGGAGTTTGGGAGTCCGGTTCTCGGCGGTGGCGATCAGTTCGTGATGTTCAACGATCGTGACGAGGTACGGGCGGTGATGGAGTTCCTCGCCACCCCCGACGCCGCCAAGGGCTGGATCGAAGCCGGCGGTTTCGTCTCGCCCAATCAGAGCGTCCCGCTCGATTGGTATTCGACCTACCCGAACGACGAACTCGCGTCGATCCTCCAGGGCGCGTCGACCTTCCGATTCGACGCATCCGACACGATGCCGGCCGAGGTCGGCGCCGGAACCTTCTGGACCGGGATGGTCGACTGGGTGTCGGCCAACGGAGATGGCGCAGAGGACATCTTCGCCCGCATCGAAGACAGCTGGCCCACCGGCTGAACCGTTGCGTGGGGTCCGGTCTACGGGCCGGACCCCACGTACCCAACGACAGGGGAATCATGGCCACTTCCAACTCGACAGTTCGAACTCTCGGAGCCTTGGCCGGCTTCGTCGCGGCGGTCGGTGTCTTGTGGTGGGGGCTCTGGTTCCTTCGGCTTCCCGACGGTCCCGAGCGCATGATCGCCCGGATCTACCGGCTGGTGGGCGCCGATGCCTCAGCGTCGCTCGTGGAGCAGTACGGACTGACGCCCATCACGGCGAAGCTCATCGGAGCCGTCGTCGCCATCGCCGTCGGCGTGGGGGGCGTCTGGCTCCTCCTGATCACCGTGAACCTGCTGGTGGATCGGCTCGGTCAGCGTTTCGAGTCGATTGTGCGCCCTTGGATCTTCGTGCTTCCCGCGCTTGCACTCCTGGGGTTCTACCTGGTGTACCCGGCGGTCAGAACCATCACTCTCAGCTTCACGGACCGCGCCGAGGGAACCGGATTCTTGGAGAACTACCGCTTCGCCTTCACCGACCCCGAGATGCTCACCGCCATGCGCAACAACGTGCTGTGGCTCGTGGTGGGGACAACCGGCGCCGTTGTGATCGGCCTCTTGTTCGCCACCCTGGTGGATCGCCTGCGCCGTGAGGCGCTCGCCAAGACATTCATCTTTCTCCCGCTGGCCATCTCGATGGTCGGTGCGGCCGTCATCTGGCGCTTCGTCTACTACTGGCGCCCACCTGGCGAGCCGCAGATCGGGTTGCTCAACGGGATCCTCGATTTCTTCGGGAAGGAACCTTTCTCGTTCTTTCAGACGGCGCCACTCAATACCTTCGCGTTGATCATCATCATGATCTGGCTGCAAACCGGCTTCGCCATGGTCATACTCTCGGCTGCCATCAAGGGTGTTCCCGACGAGCTGTTGGAGGCCGCCCGAATCGACGGCGCGTCCGAACCACAGGTGTTCGCCCGGGTCATCGTCCCTTCGATCAGAGGCTCGATCATCACTGTGTCGACGACAGTCTTCATCGCCATCCTCAAGGTGTTCGACATCGTGTTCGTCACCACCGGAGGCAAATTCGAGACCGACGTGATCGCCAACCGGATGTTCCGAGAATTGATCCGATTTCGCAACGCGGGGCGGGCATCGGCGCTGGCCGTCATCCTCCTCGTTGCCGTGATCCCGATCATGGTGATCAACATCAGGAACCTTCGGCGGCAGGGGGTGGGAGCATGACTGCCACGACACCGATGGAGCGGGCGCGCGGTGCAAACGTGGGCTCGGGTTTCTGGGGCCGCACCAGCGTCCGGGTGACGGTGGTGCTCATCGCCGCGCTCTGGTCGTTCCCCACGGTGGGCCTGCTGATCAGCTCGATTCGCAGCCCCAACGACATCCGGGGGTCCGGGTGGTGGACGACGATCCTCCATCCCTTCGAGACCACATGGACGCTCGCCAACTACACCGATGTGTTGTCGGCAAACGGAATGTTCAACGCGTTCATGAACAGCCTGATCGTGTCGATCCCGGCAACAATCATCCCGATCACCCTTGCGGCCTTCGCTGCGTACGCGTTTGCCTGGATGCGCTTCCCGGGCCGGGGAGTGTTGTTCGCCGTTGTCGTCGGTCTGCTGGTGGTCCCGTTGCAGATGGCCTTGGTCCCGCTGCTTCAGGCGTACAACGGATTGGGCATGACCGGAACCTTCCTGGGCATCTGGCTGGCGCACACGGGCTTCGGCCTGCCCCTGGCCATCTACCTGCTGTACAACTACATCTCCCAGCTACCGAAGGATCTCTTCGAGTCCGCCTTCATCGACGGAGCGACGCACTTCACCGCATTCCTCCGACTCGTGCTGCCCTTGTCGGTGCCCGCGCTCGCCTCGTTCGCCATATTCCAGTTCCTGTGGGTGTGGAACGATCTGCTCGTGGCGCTCGTGTTCCTGGGAACCGACTCGGAGGTGGCGATTCTGACTGCCCGGCTGAACGAGTTGGTGGGCTCCCGCGGTGAGGACTGGCACCTTCTCACCGCCGGTGCCTTCGTGACCATGCTGTTGCCGCTCGGAGTGTTCCTCGCCCTCCAGCGGTTCTTCGTGCGCGGCCTCCTGGCCGGGTCGGTGAAAGGGTGACTCGAGGTCGACCCGAGGTCGATGTCCATTTCATGATCGGCTTCTCAGGTACGCGACTACCCCCGGAGACGAGGGACGAGATCGCCGCCGGTTCGTTCGCCGGGGCCACGCTGTTCAGGTTCGAGAACGTCGACTGTGTCGAACAGGTCCGTGCCCTCACCGAGGACCTCCAGGCTGCGAATCGGTCCCGATATCCGCTTCTCATCGCGGCCGATCAGGAGACCGGCCAACTGCAGGGGTTGGGCGCCGGCACGACGGCGTTTCCGGGTGCGATGGCGCTCGGAGCCACGCGTGATCCCGACCTGGCCCGTCGTGTCGGGCGCGCAATCGGGCGCGAATGTCTTGCCCTGGGTGTCAACGTGAACTACGCCCCGGTGTGTGACGTCGCGACCCGGGCCGACAATCCGTCGCTCGGGATCCGATCGTTCGGTGACGATCCGGAACTGGTGGCCGCATTGGCCACCGCGATGGCATCGGGGATGCTCGACGTCGGCGTCGTGCCCGTTCTCAAACACTTCCCGGGAAAAGGCGAAGCCGGAGTGGACCCCCATTACGAGCTCCCGGTGCTCGACCTCGATATCGAGCGACTCGAGAAGGTGGAGCTCGCTCCCTTCCGAGCGGCGATTCGAGCGAACGCGCCGGCGGTCATGGTCGGCCACTACGGGCTTCCAGCCATCACCGGTCGACGTGACCTCCCGGCGTCTGTGTCGGGCGAGGTGGTCGAGGGTCTGCTGCGCCGGTCGATGGGCTTCGACGGCGTCGTGATAACCGATGCCCTCGACATGGGCGCGTTTGCGCAGGCAGTTGGCGCCGAACCCGCGGTGGTTGCAGCCCTGCGGGCAGGTGTCGACCTCCTCTTGTGCTCTGCCGATGGCGCTGCCCGAAGAAGGATGATGGAGGCGGTGGCAGAGGGCATCCGAACCATCGATTCCACGGTCCGCACGGCCTCGAGGTCCAGAATCGACCGACTGCGGCAGGCGGTCGCGACCGCTGATCGGCCCGGGCTCGACGCCGTGGGGTGCCACGACCATGTCGAGCTCGCCCGCGAGGTCGCCAGCCGGTCGATCACGGCCGTGCGGTCTGCGGTGTTGCCTCTACAACCGGCGGCCGGCGACCGCATCCTGGCCGTGATGCCTACTCCGACCAACGTGACTCCTGCCGACACGTCGTCCACCGTCTCGGCGACGCTGGCGGTGGCTCTCCGCCGTCATCACCACGACGTGACGGAGGTCATCGTCTCTCCCGATCCGTCCGACGCCGAGATCGATTCGGTAGTCGATGTCGCCGGTGGGCACAGCCACTTGGTCGTCGGCACGATCGGAGCGACTGAGCGGCAGGCGGCGCTGGTCAGACGACTCATCGCGTCCGGGAAGCCCACCGTCACCGCCGCTCTCCGAACGCCCTACGATCTCCACACCTACCCCATGGCGGACACTCACCTCCTCACGTATTCGATCCATCGTTTCTCGATGGATGCGCTCGCCGACGTCATTTTCGGTCTCGAGGTCGCCGCCGGCAGCGTTCCCGTTGCCGGTATCACATGAACGGTGACCTGCGGATCGACGGGTGCCGGGTCGACGGGACGGCGTCGGTACTCCACATTCGGGCCGGGACCCTCGTTCCCGAGGCCGATGGACCCGTCGTGGAAGCCGACGGTCTCGTTGCGGTCCCGGGATACCTCGACCTCCAGATCAACGGCGCTTTCGGTCATGACTTCACCCACGACCCGGCGGCCATCTGGGAGGTTGGGGCTCGGCTGCCGCGCCACGGAGTCACGTCCTTTCTCCCCACGATCATCACCAGCGCGCCGTCGGTGGTGGCTGAGGCAAGGGCTGTGCTGGCAGCGGGTCCACCATCGGGATATGTGGGGGCGCGGCCGCTCGGCTTGCACTGCGAGGGCCCGATGCTGTCACCCGTCCGGCGGGGCGCGCATCCGGCGGAGCTGCTCACGGCCGCCTCCGAATCGGTGCCGGCCGGGTGGGGTGGCCTGAGCGGAGTCCGAATGATCACCTTGGCTCCCGAGGTCGAGGGCGCCGAGGAACTGATCCCCAGGCTCGTCGAACAGGGTGTCGTGGTGTCCCTCGGACATTCAGACTGCAGTGCAGCCGTCGCCCGGCGGGCGCTCGCGGCAGGCGCCCGGTGCGGTACCCACCTCTTCAATGCCATGTCCGGACTGGACCATCGTCGACCAGGGCTTGCGGCGGCCCTGCTGAGCCACCCGGACGCCACAGTCGGGGTGATCGTGGACGGCGTCCACGTGCACCCGGAGATGGTGAACCTCGCGCACCGACTCGCCGGCAGGCGGCTTCTACTTGTGACCGATGCGATGGCGGCGATGGGCCATGGCGAAGGAACGTTCGCGTTGGGTGCGGTGAACGTGGTGGTCGAAGGCAACCGGGCGACCACTGCCGAGGGCGTGTTGGCCGGAAGCGTGTTGACGATGGACGAGGCCGTCAGGAACCTGGCGGCCTTCACGGATTGCTCCATCGAGGCCGCGGCCGTCCATGCCACCGCCACCCCTGCCCGGCTGATGGGCGAGCAGGGTCGAGGGAGCCTCGTCGCCGGCGCCGTGGGGGACGTGGTGTTGTTGGACGAAACCGGTCACGTCGTGCTGACCGTGATCGATGGAACCGTGGTGGAGGACAGACGATGACCATGTACGACGAAATCCTCCAACAGCCGGATGTTGTCGCCCGGCTGCTGGAGAACAACGCCCCGACGTTCCAACGTCTGGCACCGTTTGTCGCCGGTTCGTCATATGCGCTGATCGCGGCCCGCGGCACCTCCGACAATGCGGCGCGGTACGCCCAGTACGCATGGGGGGCCAGAAACCGCCTATCCGTCGGGTTGGCGGCGCCGTCGCTGTTCGGGCCCTACGCCGGTCCGCCGTCGCTCGAGTCGGCCGCCGTGGTCGGGATCTCCCAATCGGGAGAGTCGCCTGATCTCATCGCCGTCCTCAGCGAGGCGCGCCGCCAGGGGCGGCCCACGCTCACGATCACCAATCACCCGGACTCGCCGCTCGCATCGGAGAGCGACCACGTCATCGACCTGTGCGCAGGTGAGGAAAGGGCGGTGGCGGCCACCAAGACCTACACGGCGGAACTCGTGGCGGTGGCGGCCCTGTCGTGTGCCTTCGCCGGTCGGTCGTGGACGGAGCTCGAGGGTCTCGTACCGCTCCTCGAGGAGGCCATACGGCAGGCGGGGGATTTGGGCGATGCAGTTGCCCACCTCGCCGACGCCGACCGGTGTGTCACGGTCGGCCGCGGCTTCCATCATGCGACGGCGTTCGAGTGGGCACTCAAACTCCAGGAATTGAGCTATCTCCTCGCCCAGTCCCACTCCGCCGCCGACTTCCTGCACGGTCCGGTGGCGGTGGTCGAGCCCGGTTTCCCGGCCCTCCTCGTAGCCACCCGAGGTCCGATGCTCGAGCCGATGCAAGAACTGGCGGATGAGCTGCGTGGTCGCGGCGCACATGTCGTCGCAATCAGTGACGAACCGTCGTTCGCGGCGGACGCCGTGGTCGGGATCCCCGAGAGCCCGGAGTGGCTGTCTCCGATCGTGGCGGCACCCGCCCTGCAGCTGTTCGCCCACGCCGTGACGAGGGCTCGAGGCCTCGACCCCGATTCGCCGCGCGGTCTGTCGAAGGTCACGCGGACCCGTTGATCAGCCGAGCAGTCGGGCCGCGTTGGTGGTGAGGATGGCCTCGACGTCGCCTTCGGCGATTCCTGCGGACCTGACGAACTCCACCGGGTCGAGGTCTCCCATCTCAAAGGGATAGTCGGTCCCCACGAGAATCCGATCGGACCCGAGAAGGTCCACGAGGAACCGCAATACCGCCGGCTCGTTCAGAACGGTGTCGACATACACGTTCCGCTTGATGTAGTCGAGCGGCTCCATCGCCAGGTTCTTTCCGGCCAGGCCCGGCTTCTGGCGGTAACCCTGATTGAAACGGCCGACCTGGAACGGCACGAACCCGCCGCCGTGGACCACACACATCGTCAGGTCGGGGTGCCGTTCGAACACGCCGTCGAAGAGGAGACCCGCAAAAGCAATGGTGCTCTCCGCCGGCCGACCGACCATGTTGTCCAGGAAGTACCGGTCGAGATCGACACCGGGCAGAGGGGCCATGGGATGGAGGAGGACGAAGCTCCCGAGTTCTGCGGCCGCCGCCCAGAACTCGTCGAGGTCCGCCAGGTCGAGGGCGCCTTCGTCGACCGTCGTGGCGATCTCGACTCCCTTCATTCCGAGGTCCTGGGTGATGCGGCGCAGCTCCTCGGCTGCCGCCGAAGGGTTCTGGAGAGGCACGGAGCCGATGGCGACAAAGCGGTCGGGAGCGGTTGCAGCCTCGGCTGCGAGGATCTCGTTCAAGGCCTTCGACCACTCCAGACCGAGGTCCGGTTCGAGCTGATAGCCGGTGAGGTCGATCCAGCTGGCGAGGACCTGAACGTCGATGCCGGTTCGATCCATGGTCTCGATGCGCAAGGCCGGATCCGTCAGGTCGGCTCTCAGTGGGGCGGTTCGATACCTGCCATCGAAGACGACCCTCGATTTGCCGTCGACGCGTTCGACGTCGATCCCGACCTGATGGCCGCGGTCCTCCATCCAGGTCACGAGGTCGGCAGGGATGCAGTGGGCATGGACGTCGTAGATCACGGCGACCAATCTAGCAATCGTTTGCAGAGCCGTCCGGTTCGGAGTACGTTCCCGCCATGCCCTCGGTATTTCGGTTCGACGAATTGCCCCGGAGCCACTCGACCCGGGACGGCAGACTGCGCTACGACCTCATAACCGAGGAGATGTTCGGTTTCGCAGACATCAAAGCCGACCACATCACCTACAACCCCGGTGACACGGCCGCCGCCCACTATCACATCGGTGCCAAGCACTTCTTCTTCGTCGACCAGGGCGCCGGTGTCCTCCACATCGACGACCGCCGCTACGAGCTCCACAAGGGCGATGTGGCGTTCGTCGACGAACGTGAGGCCCACTGGTTCGAGAATCCGAGTGACGATGTTTTCTCTTTCTACGAACTGTGGGTCCCCACGCCCGGCGAGACGGTGTGGGTCGTCGACGACGACCGGTGAACGTGGAGCGAGAAGACATGAGTTGCATGTCTGTGCCGCAGCCCGGGAAACTGTCCCCCGGAGCGAAGCGAGGGGGGAAGGTTCCTGCCGGCCGGAGGCCGGGAGGTAGGGGGACTCTCAACGCGGGAGTCGGGCTTCCTGTGTGCCACCTATCGCGGATGGCGCCGTTGCGAGTCTTCGAGTGCCAGCGGGTTTCGGTTGCTCACATTGCGAGGTTGTTCCGCATTGAGCGTTCCCCCTACCTCCCATCTCCCTGTGGTCGCTGGCAGGGACCTTCCCCCACTGCGTGGGGGACAAAGCGCAGCGAGGCCCAATGATCGGTGAGTCGCACAAGCGGGTCGAGGATCGACGGCTCGTCACGGGACAGGGCGCATACACAGCCGACCTGGCAGACTCGGCGACGGTGCACTGCTGGTTCGTGAGAAGCCCGGTGGCGCACGGCATGCTGCGGGGCGTCGACACCGAAGCGGCCGCCGATGCTCCCGGCGTGCTTGCGGTGTTCACCGCAGCGGATTTCGACCTCGAGGACGTCCCGGCTGTTCTCTTCTGGGGCAAAGCCGAGGAATACATGAAGCGGCCGCTCATCGTCCGCGACCGCATCCGTCACGTCGGAGAACCTCTCGCGATCGTCGTCGCCGAGACCGCCCGCCAGGCCGAAGATGCCGCCGAACTCGTGTGGCCCGACATCGACGAACTCGACCCGGTGGTCGATCCGGAGACTGCGGCGACGGCCGCACCGTTGTTCGATGGTGGATCGAACGTCGTGATGACGATGAACACGGCCTCCGGCCCCGAACCCGTCACCGAACCAGAGGTGTCTGCCACGGTCACCGTCGTCTCCTCGAAGCTGGCTCCGGTGGCCATCGAGACGAACGGCGCCGTCGCCGAACCCGCCGGCAACGGCGTGCGCGCATGGATCGGGCATCAGGCTCCTCACCGACTCAAGAAGGAGTTGGCGCTGCTCCTCAAGCTCGACCCGGGCCAGGTGAGGGTCACGGTGCCTGACGTTGGGGGAGGTTTCGGCATGAAAGGCCGCTTCTTCCCCGAGTACGCGTTGGTGGCGGCGACGGCGCTGAAGATTGAGCGCAAGGTGTCGTGGGTTCAGACTCGGCGAGAGCACTTCGCCACCGGCACGCACGGCAGGGGCATGCGACACCGTGTGACGCTCGAAGGCACCCGCGACGGACGCATCCAGCGTGCGGTGATCGATCTGTTGGGCGACGTGGGTGCCTACCCGCACAATGGCAGCCAGATCCCCATTTTCACCCGGTTGGTGGCCGCCGGGCTGTACGACATCCCGAGGATGGAAATCGATGTGACCGTCGTCGTGACCAACACGGCTCCGGTGGGTTCGTACCGCGGCGCAGGCCGCCCGGAGGCGGCCCTGGCGATCGAGCGGGCGATCGATGCCTTCGCCCGGGAGGCCGGTCTCGACGCCTTCGAGGTCCGACGCATCAACCTCATCACCGATCTCCCGTTCAAAACGCCCACCGGCGCGCTGTACGACTCCGGCGACTACCGGGCGGCGATAGATCGCGCAGCCGAGCTCCTCGATCTTCCGGCGATACGGAGAGAGCAGGAGGAGCGGCGGCGGGATGGCCGAAATCCCATCGGAGTGGGCCTCGGGGCCTTCGTCGAACGGGCCGGGGG
>JAOUGY010000362.1 GCA_029865445.1 Acidimicrobiia bacterium
TGACCGTGTATGTGCCGGGCCACAGGTCGGAGAACGAGTAGTTGCCGGAGGCGTCGGTGGTCGCCACAATCGGCGTGACCGCCCCGTTGACATCCGTTCCGGTCAGGGTCAGTTCCACCCCCTCGAGTGGTGCCCCATATTCGTCGGTCACGCTGCCCGCGATACCCAGAAGCGGAAGCTCGCCGAAGTCGTAGTCGCTGGCGGTCACATTGGCGCCGAGGCTGATCCCGCTCACCTCGTCATCGGCGAGAGAACCACCGGCAGACCCCACCAAATCCTGTCCGTCGATCAGCGTCGGCGGCTGAGTTTCGATGACGGTGTAGGTACCGGGTCGGAGGTTCGAGAAGCTGTAGTCGCCGCCGCCGTCGGTGGATGTCGTCAGAGATATGGCGTTTCCGCCGTCGTCGGTACCTGTGAGGCTCACGGTAACGCCGGCGATGCCGATCTCGCCTCCGTCCTGAGTCCCGTCGTTGTCGGAATCCAGATACACGGTTCCCGCGACCGACGCTCCGGGGACCTCGAAGAAGTCGTTGTCGACGGAGGTCTCGCTCCAGTCGAGGGTCACATCGATCTCGTCGTCGGTGGACGATGTCGCCCCGTTCGTTCCGGGCACTTCCGCGCCGTCGGCGTACGTGGCCGGTTGCGTCTCCCTGATCGTGTATGAGCCGGGGAGGCCCACGCTGAAGGTGTAGTCGCCGTTGGAGTCGGTGGTGGTCGTATCGATGACACTGCCCTCGCCGTCGAGGAGTTCCACGGTGACCCCCGTCAGTGGCGTGTCGCGGGCGCCGACGGTGGCGTCGTTCTCAGGGTCGGAATACACGGTCCCGGACAGAAGGATCGGATCGGGTTGATAGGCGAAGTCGGCAGTCGACACGGAGCCCGACGTCGGAGTCAGAGTCACGGTGGATACGCCGTCCTCGGTGGTGTCAGAGGGGTAGGCGTCGCCGGTGGGCGTCCATGTGCCGGAAGGCAGCGTCGACTCATCGGGGTCGACCACATAGTCGAGGTTCGGCGGCAGGTCCGTGAAGGTGTACGTGCCGTTCGCGTCGGTGGTGGTCGTACCCATCAGGTTGCCGGTCGTGTCTCGCAGTTCGACCTCAACGCCCGCGATGCCCGGTTCCCCTGGATCGTGGTCGCCGTCGCCGTCGATGTCGGCGAACACGGTGTCACCGATAGAGAGCGTTCCCACGCACACGGTGAAGCCTGAGATCCGGATGGCGTGGTTGTTGCTCACTCCGACGGAGCCGTTGGGGACCCCGGGGAGCCCGGACGCGGGGGGGTCGTTTGCGGCGTCTCCCGGACCGTTGGAGTACACGAGGCCAAACGAGGTGATCGGGGCAAGCGCCGACAGATAGACGGTTCCCGCCAGATTGGTCGGGGTCAGGTTTCCGTTGAGATTCGGGTTGAACGGGCCACCGGCCACGGAGTTGGTTCCGGTGATCACCGGTTGGTTCGTGCCGGGACTGCCCTGGGTCATGGTGAACGAGACGTCTCCGGCACCACGCTTCGCGAACAGCTCCACCTCGTCCTGGAACGAATCGTGGACCGGATCGTTACCCGACGCATTCTGACCCGTGTAGTCGATGTCGCCGATGTCGAACTCCGGGATCAGCACTGGGGCAGTGAACTGGAAGTCGAATGTGAGTTCCTCGTTCGAGTTGGCCGAGTTCATGGCGATCGTCAGATAGTCGATGCCGTAGGCACCATTGGTCCTTGTGCCGACCGGGGTGTCCCAGTTGGGCACGGTTGCGCTGTTGGGCGTGAGCGGGTTGTCTTGGTCCTCGGACCGGTTCGCCGGGTCGGTGATGGTGACGGTGAGATCGACCCCGCTGGCACCGACGGGGTAGGTGAGGTTGTATCCGGTGTTGGTGGTGGTGGTCTGCCAGTTGGCGGACACCGCCGGCCACTGGGCGCCGCTTCCGTCGGCGCGCTGCCAGAAGAAGTCGTAGGCGAGAGAGCCGGAAGGGCAGCTTTCGCCGGTAGATGCGACGGCGGAGGCATACCGCTCGACGCCGGCGGGAATGACCATCGCCACGACGAGGCCGAGTGTGGCGATTTGGGATGTGCGGCGGTGAGCTCGGGGGGAGCGCATCGGGCCAGGGCTCTCTTTCGAAATCGGTTGTACAGGGGTGTACCAATGACATCGGCCATTCCGTCCGTCTGCCTTGAGTCGAAGTGGTGATCAGCGGGAAACCAGGTCGAAAGGACTAGTGCTTGGGCAGGCTTTCCGTGCTCCGCGTGCCGCAGCAACCCTGAACCTCAATGAGAAGGTGAGAGTTCAGTCAGCCCTTTCCCAGAGCGCGGCCAGGCGGGTGGCCGGGTCGAGGTGGCCACCGACGGCCACCACCGAACCCCAGCCCCGCAGCACGGCCTCCAGATCGGCGGGCTGGTTCTTGCCGCCGACGAGCGAGAGAACGAACTCGGCATCGTCGGCAACGGTCGGGTTGTCTCCGAACCGCACCGCTGGACAACCCGAGTACCACTCGACCTGGGGAACCGATCCAGTGGCGATCAGGCAGTCCAATGGGAACTCGAAATCGGCGAGCGCCGCTCGGATGCCGTCACCCTGGTGTTCGCGGAGCATCGGCCCCTCCGTCGGCCAGCCGCACCAGCCGAGGAGCGCCAGCGTCAAGATGGCGAACCCCCAGGACGGGAGTCGGCGAGCCGTCGCTGCCACACCCACGGCGGCAGACAGTGCGAGCAGCGGAACCACGGGTGCCATGTATCTGGGTTCCGCATGTACCGACACACCGATCGCCAGAAAGGCGAGCACCGCTGAGCCGAACATGAACATGATGAAACGCCGTTCCGTTCGTGACGCGCGGATCGCCAGCGACGTTCCGGCGAGAAGCACGAGTCCGATCCGCAAGTGGTCGTCGAGCGCGTACACGAACTCGATCGGCCCGGTGAGGTCGCCGAGATCTGCGCCCGTCGTGCCTTGTCGGGCAATGGCCAGCGCAGGTGCGACGGTGTTGGATACCGCAGTCGTCAGCAACAGGATCGCTGTGAGCGTCAGCATGAGGGCCGCGGTGGCGGCCACCGTACGCACACCGGTCCGGATTGCCGGCCACCGCCACCAAACGAACGGTACGGCCATTGCCGCCAGCACCAGAGGTGATCCGTATCGGACCCACGTCGCACCGGCGCCGAGCAGGGCTGTTCCCAGCAGCCACCATCTGACAGCTCCTCCAGTGGTTGCCGCCATCGCCACCCCCAGGACCGCCAGACACATGGTGGCGCCGGGGACGTCCGGCCAGATCCTGGCTGCAGCCGTCGACCAGAGAGGAGTGACCGCCACGAGGCCGCCGGCCAAGAAACCCGCCCGTGGCCCCGCCACGTGATTCGCGATCAGCCAAACCAACAAGGTGCCGGCGACCCCCCACATCACGACGCCCCACCGAAGCCCGGCATCGGAGGAGAGGCCAAGGAGGCTGGCGGGAAGTCCCGGAGCTCGATAGTCGGCCCAGTAGCTCGGAGAGGGAATTCGGGGATCGGCGACTGCACGAAGGGCGTAGACGGCCTCGTCATGGCCGAGAGCCGCTCCGGACGAGACTTGGCGGTAACCATAGGCGAGACTCAGAGCGATGACTGAAACCAGTCCGAGCGGGAAGCGACCGCCTCCACGTTCTGCGTCGACACTCTGAGGCAGAACGAGGCGTGAGGTCGGGTTCGACACCATAGTCATCCAGATACTTGCAGAGTGGCCTGGCGTATCCCTCGAGTCGACCACCTCCGTTCATCCAGGCCAGAGGGATCGCGACAGACATCCGCCGGCCGGAGCGATGACATC
>JAOUGY010000363.1 GCA_029865445.1 Acidimicrobiia bacterium
TTTGTCCGATATCTCAGCGGGGTCGGTGCCACCTCTGGGGTCCACATCGGCGATCTTCAGACCTCGGGTCACGGTGCGACCGTCGGCGATCATCCCTCGCACCACGCCCGCGACCCCGGCGTGTACGTGCGTGCCGGCCACCTCGCCCAGAATCTCACCGGACTCCACGCGGTCCCCGATGGCCCTGACCCAGGTGACGATGCCTGCCGCCGGCGCCCGCACCACTCGTTCGGCGCGGACCCCGCCGACATCACCCGGCTCCCCGGTGTTGGGGGCGGCCAGGCCTTTCCAGATCACCCCACCCAGATGATGCCCTCGCATCGTCTCGACCACCGCGTGACAGTCGGCGCCCGCCTCGAAACCGGGCCCCAGGCCCACAACGAGGGGAGCGTCGTCGATGGTCGTGTCGATGTTCACTTTGGCCAGCCGGGCGTCGACCACCATCCACCGGTCGACGGCCGGGAGCCCATCGGACACCAGCACTGCAACATCACCTCGGCCTGCGACCTCGATGGCCTGGGACTCGCTGTCGACTCGCACTCCGACCATTCCCTCGACGTCGATCTCCCCTTCGTCGACTGCGGTGGACAATGCGACCTTGCGGCGGATCGACAGCGGTTCCGCCAACTCGGCGACAACCACCGGGAATCCGGCCCGCGTGAGTCTCCACGCCACACCGGTCCCCAGGTCCCCGCCACCCCGAAGGATCACCAACCTGTCAGGAAACAGCATCACTCCGCCGTGCCCCGATCACCTGGGCGAGAATCGACACGGCGATCTCTTCCGGGGTCTCGGCGTTGAGTTCCAACCCGATCGGGTTGAGTACGCGATCGAGCGACTCGGGCAGCACACCGCTCGCGGCAAGTTGCTCGCGCGTGACCTGCCAGCGCCGGCGACTGCCCATGACCCCGATCGTCCTCGCGGGACTCCCGAGAATCACGGGAAGGATCTCCAGGTCCACCTTGGTGTTGCGCGTCACGACGATCACGTGGGTCTCGGACGTGATCGGTTCGGCGGCGACGGCGTCGGCGATGGAGCCCGACAGGCTCACGTCTGCTCCTTCGAGCCCTTCGAGCAGCTCTACTCGGTCGTCGTATGCCACGATCCTGAAGCCGAGCCAATCGCCGAGTTGGACCACGGCCCGGCCGATGTGCCCACAGCCGATCACGTACAGGGTGGGAGCCGGCATGTACACCTCCAAGTACAACTGAACCTGTCCCCCGCACACGCCGGGATCGCCGCCCGCAGGGTCGAGGAGCGTGTAGTCGAGGATCCGGTTGCGACGGTCGTCGAAACAGGCGCGTGCCTCCGACACGACCCGCGCCTCCATCTCTCCGCCGCCGATCGAACCGGACGTCGATCCGTCAGGGAACACGAGCATCTTGGCGCCCGACCGCCGGGGAACAGACCTCTCGGTGTCGACGACGGTGGCGAGTACCACCGACCGCCCCGCCACAACGAGGTCGGCCAACTCGCCGATGATGCGGTAGCCGGTCAGGTCTTGGCCCACATCCGCTCCGCCTGCTCACCGACCCGAGCACGTACACGCTCGCGATCGAAATCCAACACGTTTCCGTTCCTCACTCTCCACTCTCCGGCGACCATCACGTCGGTGACGTGGCTTCTGTTCCGCCACAGCACAATCTGGTCGAACAGATTGTGGTCGCGAATCGGCGTGGGCACGTCACCGGTGAGGATCTGCAGGTCGGCGGCCCACCCCGGCTCGAGCCGTCCCACCATCTCGAGTCCGAGGGCGTTGGCGCCCTTTTCGGTGGCCATCCCGAACACCGCATGGGCCGGGAGGACGGTTGGGTCGGTCAGCCGAGCCTTGTGGATGAGAAAGGCACCCCGCATCACTTCGAAGAAGTCGGTGATGTATCCGTCGGTGCCCAACCCCATCGTCACTCCGGCCCCCACCAGTTCGGGCACCGGAGCGATTCCGCCACCGACCTCACAGTTGGAGAGCGGCATGTGGGCACACCTGACGCCGGAGTCGACGACGATGCGCCGTTCCGACTCGGACAGCTGGACGCACTGCGAGGCAAGAAAGCGATCGGATGCGACTCCGATCCGCTCGTAGAACTCGAACGTGCGCATACCCAGATGCTCCAAGCACCAATCCGGCTCATGCACCCCTTCGTTGACATGGGCGTGGCACAACACGTCGAGGTCCGCGGCGCGGTCGAAGGCCTCGTGGATGAATGCCTCCGAACAGGTGAACGTTGTGTGGTAGCTCATCATCCCCGAGACGAGCCCGCCTGTGCCCCGGCAAGCCTCGATCAGCCGGACGTTCTCGTCGAGGCCGACGACCCCGTTTCCTGCCCGTTCGGTCGCTTCGAACGAGAGGATCCCGCGATTGCCCATCCGCTCGACCACTTCTTTCTGCACCAGCAGTGCGTCCGGAATGGCGAATGGTGCTTCGAGGATGTCGTAGAAGGTCGTCACGCCCGATGCGAGCAGCTCGGCGCACACCCACTCGGTTGCGGTGGCGATCATCTCGTGATCGAGGGCGTCCTCGACCTTGGGCCACCAGAAGTCGTCCAGGAAGCTCCAAAACCCTGTGGGTGCCGTGGCGAGAGGAATCCCGTGCGCCAGCACGCCGTACAGATGCATGTGCGTGTCGACGAACCCCGGTGCCACCACACCGCCCCGGACCGATTCGACTCCGGGGTGGCTCACAGCCAGGTCCGCGTTCGGACCCACCGCGGCCACGGACCCGCCATCGACGATCAAGCCGTGGTCGGCCAGCGGTGGCCGGTCGGCAGCCGTGACGAGCCAGTCGGCCGCGATACGGATCACGATGCGGTCAACGCCCGCCAGACCCGCTCGGGCGTGAACGGGATGTCGTCGATCGCCACACCGGTGGCGTCGAGAATGGCGTTGCGAAGCGCTGGAGCCACCCCGTCCTTGGGGATCTCGGCGACGGCTTTGGCCCCGAACGGTCCGCTGTCTTCCATCGTCTGGACGAGGTACACCTCGAGGTCGGGCATCTCGTCGGCGCGATAGATCTTGTACGGCCCGATCTTGGCGTTCACCATCCTGCCGGCCTCGTCGTATGCGAACTCCTCACAGTGTCCGTATCCGAGGGCCTGGATCATCCCGCCTTCCACCTGACCGCTGGCTGTGATCGGGTTGATCGCCACCCCACAGTCGACCGCCATCACCAGCTTGGTCACGGTGACCTGGCCCGTGTCGACGTCCACTTCGATCTCGGCGAACTGGGCTGCGAACGGGGGCGGACACTCGGTGGCCATGAAGGAAGCCGTCCCCATTATCTGGGTCTGATCCTCCCAGTGGAGCGAGTCGAGCGCTATCTCCTCCATCGTGACGGAGCGGCCGTCGGGGGCGATGGCCTTTCGGTCGGACAGTTCGATCATGCAGGGGTGCTCGACGCCCAGCATCTTCGCGGCCCGTTCCTTGATCTGCATGCGGACCGCATCGGCCGCCTTCTTGACCGACATGCCGGAGATGTAGGTCGTCGACGACGCGTAGGCGCCCACGTCGAAGGGCGTCATGTCGGTGTCGGACGAGTACATGACGACATCTTCGATCGGGACACCGAGCACCTCGGCGGCGATCTGGGCGAGCACCGTGTCCGCCCCGGTGCCGAGGTCTGTGGCTCCGACCGCGATGTTGAACGACCCGTCGTCGTTCAGCTTGATGGAGCATCCGCCCATGTCGAGGAAGGGGATGCCGGTCCCGTGCATGCAGAAGGCGAATCCGAGACCCCTCCGGATGTTCGGCCGGTCGGCCGGCGCCCTCCAGATCGGA
>JAOUGY010000364.1 GCA_029865445.1 Acidimicrobiia bacterium
CGGGGACCAACCGAACTCTCGAAGCCTGCGCGAGGGCGGTGGACGATCTCGCCGGCAGAGGTCTGGTGGCGATGGTCGAACCGCTCCCGGCTCGCCGGGACGAGGGAGGGCGGGTGCGGGTCGTAAACGACATCGACCTCGTAGTCGAGGCCGTGTCCATCGCATCCGCGCTTGGCTCGCCGAGTGTCTACACGTGGCTGAAACTCCCTGCGGTGGAGGAACCGGAGCGGATGATGGCGGCGACCACGCTTCCCTCCCTGCTCCTCGGAGGCGATCCGGGCTCGAAGGGTGATCGCCTCCTGGGCCTGTGGCGCCGCGCCATGGCGATTCCGCACGTCAGAGGGCTCACGGCCGGCCGGAGCCTCTTGTATCCGGCCGACGGAGACGTCGAACGCTGGGTCGACGCCGCCGTGTCGATCGTCCATGGTGCACCGTGAAGCTGTTCCATCCCGCAGGGGCCGTTGGAGATGGGACGGATCCGGTACGGGTCTCGCCGGCCATGGCTTCGTGGCACCACGCCGGGTTGGCGATCGTGTCCCTCGACCGTGGCGAGACTCGCTCGTTCGACTTCGCCCACGAAGAGGTGGCGATCCTGCCGCTGGAAGGCTCGTGTCGGGTCGAAGGGGGTGGGCTCGACGTCGACCTCGCGGGTCGGGCATCGGTCTTCGACGGTGTGCCCGATCTGGCGTATCTGCCGATGGGGTCATCGGTGTCGCTGTCGTCGGACACCGGTGGCCGGTTCGCCATGGCGACCGCTGTCGCCGACGAGGAGCGACCGGCTTTCGTGGTCCGGTCCGGTGATGTGGAGATCGAGGTGCGCGGAGCCGGCCAGGCTACGCGGGTGGTCAACGGTGTGCTTTCGGCAGACGTCGTCGGTCCCCAGCGGCTGATCGTGGTCGAGGTCCTGACACCTGCCGGCAACTGGTCGTCGTACCCGCCGCACAAGCACGACGAGTGGTCCGAGGCGGAGGTCCCGATCGAAGAGATCTACTACTTCGAGATCAACGGCGCGGAGGGGTTCGGGTTCCACCGGACGTACACGCTCGATGGGGAGATTGATGAGACCGTCACGGTCCGGAACGGGGACGTCTTTCTCGTACCTCGTGGCTACCACGGTCCATGCGTGGCGGCTCCTGGCTACGACATGTACTACTTGAACGTGATGGCGGGACCCGATCCCGAACGCCGCTGGCTGATATGCAACGACCCAGCCCATGCTTGGGTCGTGGACGGGTGGGCGGGAGAGCTTCCCGACCCGCGAGCGATGGAGAGGAAACGATGAAGGATCTGACAATCCTGATGGACAACCAGGTCGGCCGGGCGGCGGACATGATGACGGCTGCAGCCGATCGAGGAATCAGAATCGTCGCGGGTTGTGTATTCCCCCGGCTGGGAGGTCGTGTGGGACATCTGGCAGTTGCCGACGAGGACGTCTCTGCAGTGGCCGCCGTCGTGGAAGCCAATGGTGGAGTGCTCGCTGATGAGCGGGAGTGTGTCATTGTCCCGGCCGACTACGAAGGCGGTGTCGTGGCCGCGTCGTCGGCGGTCGCCCGGGCGGGAATCACGGTCAACGTCGGCTACTTTGGAGCCCGGGGGGAAGTGGTGCTGGCGACCTCCGACAGCGACGCCACCAGACGGGCTCTCGGGCTGGATTGAGATGTCGTGCCGGGGGGCGACACCCTTGCAACCCCCGAACGCGGCCTCTGCCTTGAGGCGGTGAGTCGTGAGGGGAGTGGATCGTGTGGTCGTGTTGCAGGGGGATGAAGCCCCCTGCAACACAGGTTCGCAGGGTCAGCAGGTCGAGGTCTGACCGGGGAGGATCGGCCTGGTCACCAGCGTGTACTCGGTGCCGTCGGGCGTTACGAACGTCGTTGCGTCGTTGGCCTCTGCGTACACCGCCAGGAACGAAGCGGCTTCGGAGCCTTCGAGGTTGACGCATCGGAACCCGGCCGCTCCTTCGGACATCTCCTCGAACGTCACGTCGAGCGGCCAGTCTGCCGTGTTGACGAACTCGGGGTCGACGGAGAGTTCCCGGTCGGCGACGAACACGTCAACCGCAGCCGCCGTATATGGCTTCTGATCGTCGATCTCGGTGGCCGACTGATTTGCGTACCGGTCCAGTTCCTCGAGGACGTCCACCCGGGGGTCGTCGTAGGAGACCCCATCCATCCCGAGGGCGTACACAGAGAAGCGGTGGGTGTCACCCGACTCGTCGACGAAGGTGAACACCGTGTTGGGGGCGTCCGCCACCGTCAACATGGCCTTGTCGTTGAGTTCGTCGACGACCTCCAGCAGCCCGGCTTCGTCGATGAGTTCTTGGATCCGCGCGAAGTCGTCCGGGTCGATTTGGCCGGCGAAGATGGGAATCAGCGCCGGTCCCGGGAAGATGGCGGGGATCGCACCCTGGGAGTACACGGTTCCGTCCGACATCAGCACGAAGTGCGGCATCTGCCTGAGCGCCCACTCGACCGGGACGAATCCTCCTTCGTAGGCGATCGTGAGGAGCGGATACGCCGTGACCGGCGGCTCCAAGGGGCCGGCGGTCGTCGCTGGCGTCCCGGCGTTGGTTGTCGGTGAGCCGACTTCGCCGGCGCCGCACGCAGTGACGAATAGCCCGAAGGCGATCATGGAGATGAGTGTCTTCTTCATGTCGCGTTCGACGTCTCCGGTGCGACGCCGGTTCCCGTCATCCGTCGACGAAGGACTCCACCAGCGGAATGCCATCGGCGCCGCCTGCCTCGTAGTCCGACAGGGCGGCGTCCATGAGGTCGATCGCCCAGTCGAGTTCGTCCATCGTGGTCACGAGCGGTGGGATGAACCGGACGACGTTGCCGTCGGGTCCACATTCGATGATGACCGCCCCCCGCTCCAGGCAATACCGGTGAAGGTGCTGGAAGGCCGCTTTGCTCGGCGTCCGGCTCTCGGCGTCCTCCACGAGTTCGATGCCGATCATGAGGCCCGTTCCCCTCACGTCGCCGATCACCTCGTGCCTGTCCTTCACCTCGGCGAGCCGCGTGAAGGCGTGAGCCGAGAGATCCCTTGCGTGCGGGAGCAGATCGCCCATCGTGTCCATCACGGCCATCGCCGCAGCGCAACTGACCGGATTGCCGCCGAAGGTGGTGCCGTGGGAACCGATCGGGAACGAATCGATCCGCTCTGCCGAGGATCCCCAAGCCGACAGGGGGAGCCCGTTGGCAATACCTTTGCCGATGGCGATGATGTCGGGGTCGACGGAGTAGTGGTCCGAGCCGAACCACTCGGCGGTGCGTCCGAATCCTGTCTGGACCTCGTCGAAGACCAGCATGATGCCGTGCTCGTCGGCGATTTGGCGGAGCGCCTCGAGGAACGGAGCCGGAGCCGGGTAATAGCCGCCTTCACCTTGGACCGGTTCCACCAGGAAAGCGGCGATGTTGTGAGGAGCCACCTCGTGCTTCAGCATGAGCCGCAGCTCCGACAACGAACGTTCGACCGCCTCCGCCTCGGTCACACCCCACCGGTAGGGATGGGGGAATGGTGCGATGAACACGCTGCCGAGGATCGGGTGATACCCGTCCCGGTACTTGGCGTTGGAGGTCGTGTAGCTGACCGAACCCATCGTCCGTCCATGGAATGCCCCGCGGAATGCGACGACGCCCTGACGGCCGGTGGTCTTCTTGGCCAGCTTGATGGCGCCCTCCACCGCCTCGGCTCCCGAGTTGGCGAAGCCGAACTTCTCGATCGTGGGCGGCGTGATCTTCTTCAGCCTCTCAGCCGCCTCGACCACG
>JAOUGY010000365.1 GCA_029865445.1 Acidimicrobiia bacterium
CACCGCCACCCGGTCGGGTTCTTCGATGAGCTGGCGGCTGTGGAAGTCTCGGTGAAGGACAGCCGTGGGTCCGCCCGGCGACTCCCGCAGGAAGTCGAGCGCTCTCTCCACGATCGGGGCAGCGTCAGGCACCGACGAGGCGAGCACGAGCGGGTGGGGTTTCACCAGGTCCTCGATGTGGCGGGCCATGTCGGTCTCCTCGGTCAGACCGATGGACTCCGGCTCGACGGCATGGAGGGCCGCGAGCGCCCGGCCGGCGAGCACGTAGGACCCGGAGGACGCAATCGGTGTGCCGTCTATCCACTCGTACGCAACGAACGCTCCGGAACAAGCGAGAGCCCGGGGGATCCGGATCACGTCATTGCTACCCAGGGCGGTGTGGAGACGTTCGTGCGAGACGAAGGTCGCGGCGGGTGGAGGTACTCGAAAACCCTTCACGGTGATCGGGCCCGTGGACGTATCGACCCGGTAGACCACCCGTTGGTCCGACTCCCCGCCGACCTGTCGTATCGAGTGGGCCTCGGTACCGAGCGCGGACTCCGTCCATGCCATCGCATCGGCCTGGTCCGGGAGGCTGATCACCGAGCCAGCCCGATGATGGCCCGAGCGGCATCGTCGTTGCCGAGTCTGAAATCGTCGACCGAGTATCTGGAACGCATCTCGTCGAGTCTTCCGTCGAACAGGCTGCGCGCCGTCTTCGCGATCGCCTCGTTGCTCTCGGTCGGGTCGCAAACGACTGCAACGCCGAGCGCCTCCAGCCGGCGGACCCGTTCCGCTTGGTCGTCGAGGCCGCGCACTCCCGGGATGAACAAAGCCGGCACCCGGCACACCCTGATCTCCGAAACCGTGTTGTAGCCCCCTTCCGCGATCACCAGGTCGGATGCGGCGAGGAGGTCGATCATCTGGCTCTCCTGGGCGATCACCGTCGAATCGGTCAGTGTTCGGAGGCGGCGGATACGGTCCTCGTTTCTGAAATTCGGTCCGGTCACGATCACGTGACGAGGTCGGGGGTCGAGGTGGGTGAGACCGCTGACGATCGACTCGACGATCTCGAAGAATCGGTCAGCCTGATCCTCGAAGCCGCCACCGCCCACAGTCGACGTGACGAGGACGGCGTCCGGGTCGACACCGAGTCTCATCCGGACCTCGGCCCGAGCGTCGGGTGACGGGTGACGGGCAATCGGCCCCACGAAGACGACGCGGTCGGCGAACTCCCGCGGAATCGGCAATCCGTACTCCTCGGGCGTGTGAGGCACCACGATCACGCCCGCTCGATGCATGAGCGGGTGAACGAACACCTCTTGGGAACGCGCCTCGAGACGGCGACGCAGGATGTATGCGATCCGAGGTTCGGGAGGAACTTCGGCAGGAAGCACCGTGTCGAATACGACGACATCCGGTGCGACGTCGCCGAGATAGTCGGACCAGGACGCTTCGGCATCGGTCACCAAAGGGAAGTGCTCAGGCCAGAAACCCTCGGTTGGCTGCGTCGAGGCGTGGAAGGCCAGCCTCAGATCGGGGGCGAGCCGGGACATCGCCAGGGCGATGTTCTGAGTCCGCATGAGATGGCCGAGCCCGCGCCGGTTCCGGATCTGGAAGAGGACGCGGGCCGACAGGCTCGGGAATCCCATGCTTTCTCGCTCCTCACCCTCGGTGTCGACACACCATACGGAGCGGTGCTCTCAATGGTTGTGCCGTCCGGCGCAGGTGACGCAGTATGGGGTGGCGGGAAGGGCGTCGAGGCGTTCGCCTGAGATCGACGATCCGCACGTGATGCACGTTCCGTAGGAGCCGTCTTCCACCCGCTGCAAAGCCTCATCGATGGCTTGTGCCCGGGCTTCGGCCTGGGCCTGGAGATGCAGCGAGTCCTCGACATCGACTTCGGAGGCCCCGTCGTCGTCGAGCAAATCGGACACGTCCCGGGTGGCGAGTGCTTCGCGAGTCTCCTCTTCGAGGCTGGCCACAGCGTGGAGGGCGGCCGCCCGAAGTTCGTTGAGACGCTGGGCGACATCGTTGGTTTGGATCACTGCCGCCTCCTTTCGATTCCCGCGGCTTGGTTCGATCAGCCTGACGGTGCAGGCCCGGTGTCGCAAGGGCCGATCGTCCAGATGGATCGGGACGGATGAGTGTCCTCGGTGACGCGTCTCTCGCGACCTGCCGAATCTCGAATCAACGGATCGAACGTGCCGACAGGGCCTGGGAACAAGGAGCGATCACATGCAGTCGAATGTCTTCTCCGGTCACTTCCTGACCCGGGCCGAGGTGGCCGAGGTGGTCGGTTGCGCGGTCTCCGACGTCGGTCGCCGCCTCGACCTGCTCGCGATGGCGGCCCGGTGGTCCGGCGACCGACTCTACCCGGCTATGCAGTTCGATTCGGACGGCAATCCCACACCCCACATGGAGGAATTGCTGGCGCGCCTGGGTGGAGCAATGTCGGACACCGATCTCGCCTGTGCCTGTACGCAGCCTGCGGCGATGCTGTCTGGCCGCACCCCGCTGGCGTGGCTGAGGAGTGGAGGAAGCGTCGACCGAGCCGTCCAGTATCTGCTGGCCGGCTGAGGGTTCACCGTTCGGAGAGAAGCCTGACGACCTCGGCGTTCGATGTCTGGTCGAAGTCGTCGTAGAACTGCCCGACCGCCGAGAACCGAGTCGGGGCATACACGCAGACACACCGGTCGGCAGCGGTAGAAAACCGGCTCTCCCAACCTGCGGGCGCAACCGGCACCGCCAGAACGACCTTCGCCGCCCCGTGCGCCCGAACCACCGCACACGCCGCTCGAGCCGTCGCTCCCGTCGCCAACCCGTCGTCGACCACGATGGCGGTCAGACCATCGATGGGTCGTGGCGGCTGGTCGCGCCGGAACTCGGCCGCCCGGCGAGCGACCTCGCCTCGCTCCCGCTCGACCTGCGCCGCGAAGTCCTCGGGCCCGTATCCATGTGCGTCGAGGGCTTCGCGGTTCCAGACGACGACGCCACCTTCTCCGACAGCGCCGGCCGCCAGTTCGGGCTGGCCGGGGAATCCGATCTTCCTGACCACGATCACATCGAGCGGGGCGCCGAGTCGGCTCGCAACCTCGGCCGCCACCGGCACGCCGCCCCTCGGCAGGCCGAGGACGAGCGGATCGTGAAGAGACTCCGAGGCCAGGACATCGGCCAGTCGCCGCCCGGCATCGGCTCTGTTTGAGAACCGCATCACGACTCCAGGCTCGCGTCTTCGATCGGTCCGGTCCAGTGGAGAAGGCCCCTACATCGTCAGGGCCATCACCGCCTTCTGAACGTGGAGTCGGTTTTCTGCTTGATCGAACACCCTGCTCCAACGCCCGTCGATGACCTCGTCGGCCACTTCGACGTTGCGGTCGGCAGGGAGAGGATGCATGTAGATGGCATCAGGGTCGGCCATTTCCATTCGGCGGCTGTCGACGATCCAATCCTCGTAACGTGCCGAGATCTTCGCCGACTCGGCCAGATCGGAGGTCGTCAACATGGAACCCCAGGCCTTGGCGTACACCACGTCGGCGCCGCGCATGCCTTCGTCGAAGTCTTCGACGATCTCGAAACTGCCGTGGTATCTGCGCGCATTTTCCTCCGCCTCGGCGATGACCTCGGGGAACAGCGCGAATTCGGGAGGTCGAGTGAGACGGACGTTCGCCCCGAATCGAGTCATCAACAGGATCACGCTGACCGGGACGCTCATCGGCTTCTGATAGCTGGCGGCATAGGCGTAGCTCATGTTGAAAACCAGCTTTCGGGGATCGCCTTTC
>JAOUGY010000062.1 GCA_029865445.1 Acidimicrobiia bacterium
GCGCCGACGGCCAGGAGATCCGGATCGATGGTCTCCACAGATCCGCGTACGGGAAGTCCAACGGCGATCACGGCCAGGTCCACCGGCCCTTCCACAGCCCCTCGGATCACCTCGATCGAGTCGTTGCGGGTGACGTCGGCCGGGCATGCAACCACACCGTCGAGATCCGCCAGCGCCTCCGTGTTCCGCGCAACACCCACCACCCGCATCCCGCGGGCCACGAGCCGCCGGCACAACACCGAACCCACCGCGCCCGACGCCCCCACCACCACTGCCTGTCCCGTCATGCCCACAACCTCCTGCTCGCGATACGCGCTCCTTCGGCGAGCGCCCGGAACTTCTCCCACACCACGTCCGGGTGCACCTCGGGGGCAAAGCTCGCCCGGGAGGAAAACCCGCAGTCGGCGCCGGCGATCACCCGCTCGCGACCGACCAACGAGGCGTAGTTACAGATGCCGTCGGCGATCAGCTCAGGGTGTTCGACGTAGCTGTTGGCGTGGCCGAGGAATCCGGGGATCAGCACCTTGTCCTGGGCCAGTTGAATGTCGGCCCAGATCTTCCACTCGTGATAGTGGCGGGGATTGGCGACCTCGAACGAGTAGGCGCCCGCATTCACGGCCAGCATGAACGGGGCGACGTAGGCGAGCATCAGATCGTGGGTGCGGGGGCCGGCATTCAGGCCGTAACAGGTGTGGAGCCGAACCCGATCGGCGGGTATCCCCCGCAACGAGTGATTGAGGATCTCTATGTGCTCTCGCGCTTCACGCTCACGCTCGGCCTGCTCGCTCCCGGGCCCACCGGTGAGGATCTCGATGAGCCACGGATCGTCGATCTGGAGGAGGAAGCCCGCGTCGATGACGGCGAGATACTCCTCTCGAAGTGCCTCCGCCACTGCTTCCAGGTACTCGCGCTCGGTGGCGTAGTAGGCGTTCTTGCCGAACCCTCGCGGGCTCGTGGAAGGGATGAATGCCTCCTCGACTTCCACGCCCGCCAACGCATTGCGGAGATTCGCGATGTCGGCGGTGATGGCGTCGTGCCCCTGGTAGCTCACCGGCCCCGTACACGTCATGACCCGGAGCGGCACCACTGTCTCGGTGTACTTGGAGAAGTACCTGTCGTAATAGCCGGGATATGCCTCGATCTCTCGCCTCCACGACGGTGGCAACACGGGTTCGCCGTCGTCGGTGGCAAAGCCGGCGAGCCGCTCCACCACGTAGGTGAAGAAACTCGCCTTGCCCTGTTCGCCGTCGTTGACCACGTCGAGCCCGACGGCCGCCTGCTTCGAGACGACGTCGCCCACGGCGCCGGCTACCTGGTCGTCGAAGAGCTCACGGTCGTATGGCCGGCCGTGTTCCTTCTCGCGCATCGTCTCGAGGAGCGGACGTGGCCGGGCCAGGCTGCCGACGTGCGTCGTCAGGACTCTGTCCGTGCTCGTTCTCACGTCTGTTCCCGATCGATTGGCGATTGCATGGGATACCCGCGGCCCGTGTAGTCGAAGCCTCCGAGCTCGAGCCGGGTCAAGCCTTTCTCCTGGGGCGACGCGTAGTAGGCACGAATCTCCGAGATGAGGCCGGACCCCGGGTCGAACCGATACCACTCGTCACCTCGCAAGACCGTTCCTGACGACGTCTTGAAGTGAGTCCATTCGATCACCGCCACCCCCGCCGCAGGATCACCGACGAAGGAATCGACGGTCCACACCGAGCCAAGGGTCGCCACCGCCTCTGCCCACTTCCGACCGATCGTCGCCGGACCTTCGAAGGGGCCTTCGTACATCCCCGGTGGGAAGTAGTGAACGGCGTCGCCGGTGAAATGGCTGGCGACGGCGGCAGCGTCTCCGCTGTTGCAGGCCTGGAAGTAGCTCCGAATCGTGGCTTCCATCCCGGTCGCAGTCAGAGCCGTGCGCCCGAACGATGACGCCGCAACCTCGGCGATCTCGTGGTCCTGCTCGCCGGTGGCGCCGCTCACCCCGACGGCGCCAACGACACGACCCCCCGACGCAATCGGTACGCCGCCGGGTACCGGCATCAGCCGATTGTTCTTTCCGAGGTGGGCGAGCCCCGGTTCGTCCGCCATCAATTCGGCCCACCACAGCGTGGTCTGCCCGAAAGATGCCGCACTCCACGCCTTGTCCGACGCGACATCGAGCGAGAGGAGCGGCGAGGCGTCCATCCTCGTGAACGAAACCGGATTCCCGGCCGGATCGACGACGGCCACCACCACCGACACCCCGATCGAGCGGGCGTGAGCGACAGCGATGTCGACAACCGTTCGGGCGGCTTCCATCGTGATGACAGGCTGATCGATGGTGTTCATGGCAACCGGATCCTTTCTGCCAGTTCTGTCAGGCTGTTGTTCGGCTCGAGAATGTCGAAGCGAAGCGAGGTCATCCCGATAGCTTCCGCGCCACGGCAATTCACGGCCATGTCATCGACGAAAATGCACGTCTCCGCACTCCTCCCCATCGCCTCACACACCGCCAGGAATGCCTCCGGTGCAGGCTTTCGCACGCCGAGCGTTGCCACGTCGACGATCGGATCGAAGTACCAAGCCCGCTCCCACGTCTCCCACCACCGCTCCCCCATCCACTTCGATGCATCGTTGGTGAGAATCGCCTGGGTGCGGCCTTCCTGGTGCAGGCGGTCGATGAATCGCCAGGTTTCGGGTCGGAGGATGAGGTCCTGGTCGATGTCGACACGGGGGTCGAACGGGATGCCTTCGGCGCGGAGTCGCCCCAAGAGGATCTCCAGGTACCTCGCCTCCTCGATCCGGCCTTCGTTCATGTCTTCGTAGTCGGTGTCCTCCACCTGACCACTCGGACCAAGGGGGATCCGATGCAGAGGCCACCCATCGCTCCGCCCGACATCCACCATGACCTGGGTGAAATAGCGATTGAACACTCCCCCCATGTCCCACACCACTGCCATGTCAGTCCCCACGTTCCCACTCCTTGGCATGGCGCAACATCATCTCCCGCATGCCCATGGGCGGGGCGGGGTCGGGGGCCTCCACGTACACCTCTCCGTCCACCACCTCCACCGGATACATGTCGAGATTGCCGCGCCCGCCGATGTGGCGGCCCGTCTCGACTTCGTACCGCCAGAAGTGAAGCGGGCAGGTCAATCGGCCGTTCTCGATCAGACCGCCTTCGAGCCGCGAGTCCTGGTGGAGGCAGCGGTTCTGGAACGCCACGACGACCTCCCCGACTCGCGCAACCACCACGGACCCGTCGCCGACGGCCACACACCGACCGACGGGCAACTGGTCCACGGTTCCGACCGAGATCCTCATCCACGCTCCTGCGGTCCAGGTACCAAGTACCAGGTACGGCTCCGGGTCCTCCGGCGCCTTCAATCGAACTTGATGACGACCGCCTTCGATTCGGTGAAGAACTCGTAGGAGTACTCGCCACCTTCTCGTCCGACGCCGGACTGCTTGTACCCGCCAAAGGGAAGCCGAAGGTCTCGAACGAAGAAGCAGTTCACCCACACGTTGCCCGTCTTCATCCGTCTGGCGGCGTCGTGGGCCGTGTCGAGGTTCTTCGTCCACACCATGCCGGCGAGTCCGTACGGGGAGTCGTTGGCTGTCTCGATTGCCTCGTCGGTGGAGTCGAACGGCATGACCGCAGCCACCGGCCCGAAGATCTCCTCGCGGCACGCTCGCATCGAGTTGTCGACGTCGGCGAAAATCGTCGGCTCGACGAAGTTGCCGCGGGCGAGGGCGCCGTCGGTCACCCGACCGCCGCCGATGAGACGTTTCCCGCCTTCGGATTCGGCAAGGTCGATGTACCCCAACACCTTCTCCATGTGTTCGGTCGACACGAGAGGCCCCACCCGGGTCGAGGGGTCGAACGGGTCACCCACCGGCCATCTGGCGATTCCGCCGACCATGCGCGCACAGAACTCGTCGTAGATCGAACGGTGGACGAGGATGCGGGAGCCGGCGAGACAGACTTCTCCCTGGTTGTAGAAGACACCACGCAAGGCGCCGTCGACGGCGGCATCGAGGTCGGCGTCGCCGAAGACGATGCACGGCGACTTCCCACCCAACTCGAACGACAACTTCTTCAGCCCGCCCGAGGAGGCCGCCATGATGGCGCGGCCTGTGTTCGACTCTCCGGTGAACGTCACGGCGTCGACGTCGGGGTGTCTGGTGAGCGCCTCCCCGGCGGCATCGGGTCCGAAGCCCTGCACCACGTTGAAGACCCCGTCGGGCATCCCGGCCTCGATGCAGATCTCGGCCAGGATCGATGCGGTCACCGGCGATTGCTCGGCCGGTTTCGCCACCACCGTGCATCCGAACGCCAGCGCCGGGGCGACCTTCCAGGTGAGCAGCATGAGCGGGAAGTTCCAGGGCGAGATCGCAGCGACCACTCCGATCGGCTCTCGGAGCTCGTATCCGAATGTCTTCTCCCATGGCTTGTCGTAGGAATGGGTGCCGACCATCTCCTGGTAGTCGGCGAAGAACCGGAAGTTGTGCGCCGACCGAGGCACGTCCTTCGTTCGGGAGTCGACGATGGGCTTCCCCATGTCCCGGGTTTCCCACTCGGCGAGTTCATCCGCTCGTTCGTCGATACGGTCGGCGACCCGGAGGAGGATGGCTTTCCGCGCCGTAGGGCTCATGGTGGACCATGTTTCGAAGGCCTTCCTGGCTGCCGCCACCGCCCGATCGGCGTCGGCTGCGGAGCCCTCGGCGACCCGGGCGATGGGCTGGTTGTCGGCGGGGTTGATCGACTCGAAGGTCTTGGCGTCGATGGAATCGACGTACTCGCCCCCGATGAAATGACGGACCTCCTTCACGAGTCCTGCCCTTCGAAGGGTTTCGCCGCCGCTCTCTCCGCTTTGACGATCCGCCACGGCTTGCCTCCCACGCCGTACTGGTGCTCGGACATCTCGTTGACCATGATCCGGACCGAGCTGATGTCCGCTTCGAGCGACTCGGAGATCGCCTCCGACACCGACGCGATCATCTTCTCGATCTTCTCCTTCGGTCTGCCCTCCATGATGTTGATGTAGACGAGCGGCATGATCTCTCCTTTCAGGCGGCGCGCAGGCCGACGGATCCGATTCTGTCGAACGAGGCGGTGAGCACCGTCCCCCGGCGCAGATCGACCGGTCCGGTCAATCCTCCGGAGATCACGATGTGTCCCGCCGACAACGTCCACGAGGTCGTGTTGTTGTTGACCATCCAGGCCACGGCTGCGGCCGGATGGTCGAGAGCTGCAGCCCCGGTGGCGGTGGCGTGGAGTGCGCCATCGGCCTCCACCACCACACCCAAACGGACCAGATCGAGGCCGGCGACAGGGTGGGGATCACCGAGTATCACCAGCGCCGCCGAGCTGTTGTCGGCGATGTTGTCGAGCGGCCCGAACCGGAAGTCCACGTATCGGGAGTCGACGACCTCGAGGCATGGCATTACCGCGACGGTGGAGGCGAGGACGTCACTCGGCGACACGGGCGGCACGAGGTCGGCATCGAGCAGGAAGGCGATCTCTGGTTCGACCTTGGGATGGATCAGCTCATCGAGCGGAACCACTCCGTCGTGGATGAGCATGGCATCGGTCATCCAGCCGTAGTTGGGGCTGGGCACTCCCATCGCACGCTGCATCGCCTTGGAGGTGAACCCGAGCTTGCCTCCGACCAGCACCTCTCCACCGGACAGCCGCAACCCGATTCCCGCCGTCTGGATGGCGTAGGCCTCGACCTGCGTCATCCCTGGGTGCCTTCCCGTCAACGTCTCCATCTCGCGCCTGTCGAGCCGCGCGGCCTGCAGCTTCTCGGCTGCCGCCACGATCACGATGACCTCTTTGGCGCACCACGCGGAGCGCAAGACGCAGAGCGGATGACCGGGCTCCCCCCGGTCATCTGACCGCCAGTTCCAGCGTTCCCAGCCGGTCGATCTCGACCGTCACGGAGTCACCGGTCTCCACGGGGATGGCGGCCGTGAGCGCTCCGGCCAGCACGACGGACCCGGCTGGAAGCACCCTGTCTCGCTCCGCCAGCTTGCGAACGAACCAGGCCACCGCCGCTGCCGGGTGGCCGAGAATGGCGGCTCCCGCGGCCGTCGCCACCATCTCACCATTCTTCGAGAAGACGCACCCGACCGTGCGGAGGTCGACACCGGTGGGGTCGATGGGATCGCCGACCACGAACCGGGCCGCAGAAGCGTTGTCGGCGATCACGTCGGGCAGCGTGAACGAATACCCCGCGTACCGGGAGTCGAGAACGTCGATGGCGGCCATCACCGCCGAGGTGGCGGCGAGTACATGGGCGGCGGACACACCCGGTCCGCCCAACTCGGCGCTGGTGATGAAGGCGATCTCCGGCTCCACCCGTGGCTGGATGAGTTCCCCGGCAACGAGCGGATCGCCCCTGTGAATCTCTGTGCCGTCGACGAGCCAGCCGTAGAGAGGCTCATCGACACTCATCTGGACCTGTTTCGCTTTCGAAGTCAGCCCCAGCTTGATGGCTGCCACACCTGGACCGAGCGCCGACACGACTTCGTCCTGGACGTCGTAGGCCGCCTCGGGGGTGAGGCCCGTGGCCCCCGGGTCGAGGGCGGTTCGGGTGCGGACGGCCGAGACGAGCCTGTCGGCGAGTTCGCTCACTGTCCAGCCACCTGCGCGGCGGCGGCACGCCGCTGCAGCTCCATGGCCACATCGATGATCATGTCCTCCTGGCCGCCGACCACCTTGCGCTCACCCAGTTCCAGCAAGATGTCCTTGGTGTCGACGCCATAACGCTCCGCCGCTCGTTTGGCGTGGAGCAGGAACGACGCATACACACCGGCGTAGCCGAGCAGGAGGCCGTCCCGATCGATCACGCCCTGGTCGGGTCGGATGGGCCGAACGGTGTCTTGGGCGGCGTCCATGATGCCGAGCGGGTCGATTCCGGTGGAGATGCCGGACTTTTCGCACGCCGCCACCAGGATCTCGGTGGGGCAGTTGCCGGCCCCGGCGCCCAGGCCCGTGGTACAGCCGTCGATCTGGTCGACGCCTTCCTCGAGAGCGGCGAGCGAGTTGGCCACGGCCAGGCTCAGGTTGTTGTGGGCATGGATACCAACCTGGCACGACACAACCTTCTTCACCGCCGAGACGCGGCGGCGGGCGTCGTCGATGGTCATGGCGCCCGCCGAGTCGACGACATAGACGGTGCCGACGCCGTAGCTGTCGAGGAGTTGAGCCTGTTCGGCGAGCCCCTCCGGCGAGATCATGCTCGCCATCATCAGGAACCCGACCGACTCCATTCCGAGTTCGCCGGCGAGCGCAATGTGCTGCTGGGAGATGTCGGCTTCGGTGCAATGAACGGCGATGCGGGCGACGGTCGCTCCGGCGTCGGCGGCCTTGCGAAGGTCATCCTTGGTACCGATGCCTGGCACCATGAGTACGGCGATCTTCGCCTGCTTGGCCTCTTCGACTGCAGCCCGGATCAGATGCATCTCGTCGGTGTGGCTGAACCCGTAGTTGAACGAGGAACCACCGACACCGTCACCGTGGGACACCTCGATAACGGGGACCCCGGCGGCGTCGAGGCTGGACACGACCCGGCGGACCTGATCTTCGGTGAATTGGTGGGCAACCGCGTGTGAGCCGTCGCGGAGTGTGGAGTCGGTCAGTCGAAAGCGGGCCATCAGGAGGCACCCCCATTCATCGACTGGGCCATGGCTTCACCCACGCGGACAGCGGATGCGGTCATGATGTCGAGGTTGCCGGCATAGGGCGGGAAGTAGTCGCCCGCTCCTTCCACCTCGAGGAGCGCCACCACCCGGGCTTTCACATCGCCGCCCGGGGTGTGGAACAGGTCTTCGTCGAACACCGGGTCGGATTTGAGCCGGTAGCCGGGAACGTACTGGGACACCTCATCCACCATCGCAAGGATCGAGTTGGCAACCGCATCCCGGTCGTATCCATCGCCGAGCGCACAGAACACGGTGTTGCGCATGAGGATGGGCGGGTCGGCCGGGTTGAGCACCATGATCGCCTTGCCGTAGCGGGCGCCGCCGACCTCGGAGAGGGCGGCGGACGTGGTGGTGGTGAACTCGTCGATGTTCTGGCGCGTGCCGGGCCCGGCCGACAGCGATGCGACGGTTGACACGATCTCGGCGTAGGGAACCTCGCAGGTTCGTGCGACGGCGTGGATGATGGGTGTGGTCGCCTGACCGCCGCACGTGATGAGGTTCACGTTGTCGGCGGCGACGTTGGCGCCCATGTTGACGGGCGGAACGACCAGCGGGCCGAGCTTGGCCGGTGTGAGGTCAACGCACTTGAGTCCCGCTTCGGCATAGCGGGGTGCGTTCTGGCGGTGCACCCAGGCCGAGGTGGCCTCGAACACGATCGAGAACTCGTCTGCGCGGTCCAACAGCACGTCCACGCCGTCGTGGGTGGCGTCGATGCCCAGTCCGCGGGCTTTCGCCAGCCCGTCCGATTCGGGGTCGACTCCCACCACGAGGCCCAACTCGAGGTGGGGGGACCGTTGGAGTTTGTACATCAGGTCGGTTCCGATGTTTCCCGACCCAACGATCGCGCACGCCGTCTTGCTCACCGCCCGTCTCCTTCACCGTTCTGACGCACGAAAGGCAGCAACATGCTGCCTTTCGTGCGTGAAAACCTCGTCATACGAACTTTGCCCGTACCGATCCGAGCCGATCGAAATCGGCTCGGATCACATCGCCCACCGCCACGTCGAATGCGGCGTGCAGCGAGCCGGTCATCACGAACATCCCCGCCTCCAACGTCACGTCGTAGGGCGCGAGCGTGTTGGCCAGCCAGGCAAGCGTGTACACCGGGTTCCCGAGCGCCGCCGCCCCGGCGCCGGTGGCGACGATCTCGCCGTTGTGCCACATCACCATCCCGGTGAGTCTCAAGTCGAAGTCGACGGGCACCACCCGGGACCCGAGGATCGTGGAACCGGCCGAAGCCAGGTCGGCGATCGTGTCCGGGAGCTTGATCTTCCAGTTCTCGATCCTGGAGTCGACCAGCTCGATAGCGGCGACCGCACCCTCCACGGCCTGAGCGGCGTCGAGGAGGCTCACCCCGGGACCTTTGAGCGACTTGCCGAGGACGAGGGCGATCTCGGCCTCGACTTTTGGATGGATGTAATCCGAAACGGGGATGGAGGCGCCGTCGTCGATCACCTGGGAGGTGAACTGGGGGGCGTAGTCCGGGTCGCTGATGCCCAGCATGTCCTGCATCGGCTTCGAAGTGAGACCCAGCTTCCACCCCACGATGCGATCACCGTCGGCGAGCAGCAGCTTCACGAACTCCTGCTGGGTGAGGTATCCGTCGACCGCGGTGAGCCCCGGTTCCGTCTCGGAGAGGGCAGGAATGGGGGTTCTGGTCCTCAGGGCGGCGTGCAGGGCCTGGGCGCGTTCGCGGGGGGTGGCCATCCGGCGACTGTAGCCCGGCCGTCCCGGCATGCGGTCCGCCGTTCTCACATACGGGACGAGGCGAGCGCATAGACCGATCACTGGACGTTTGCCGGGAGACAGATAGCGTGCCATAGGACATGGCAGATGAAGTCATCGAGCGGATTCGCGCCCGCATCGCCGACCCGGCACTCCGGACCGACGTCCCTCCAGCTGGCACGGTTCTCGACATGGGTCCGATGCGCATCGTCACCGCCAATCTCGGAGACATGCTGAGCGGGGTGACGACGGAAACCACCGTTTCGGCGCCCAATCCAACCGTGACACCGGCGGCGCTCGCCGAGCTGGAGGCACGAGCCGCCGTCCGGTTTCCGGACCAGCTTCGACGGCTCTACACCGACGTCGCCGATGGTGGTTTCGGACCACACGGTGGACTCCTGACTGCCTCCCAGGCGATCGACGCCTTCCTCGAACTGACCTCCGCGCCCCAGGGTCCAGATGGTCAACCGTGGCCACGGCAGCTCCTGCCCATCACCTGGACCGACCCGGGCTACGACTGCATCGACACGTCCACCGGCGCCGTCGTGTTCTGGGACGAAGAGGCACTGGCCGAAGACGACTCTGAGAAAGGGTGGCTCGACTCGTTCAATCCCGAAGCCGACGAGCTGTTCACATGGCTTCGCCCGTGGTTGGAATCACCCGACCCCAACGTCGCCCGTCGAGACGCCATGGAGGACGCCATGCTCGCCGGGATCAAGGCAAGCCTGGACTACTGGCGCGGCATGTCTCCCGAGGCACGCGCCGAGTTCGGGCTCAGCGAACAAGGGTGGGAACAGGAGCTGTTCGGTCACCTCGGAATCGACCTCGACCGTTTGTGAGCGACCCCGCGCTACCACCCGGTCAACGCTGTAGTAGCCCAGAGCGAGTTCATGCAGCGTCGCCGAGTTGATCCTGGGCTCGTCCCACGCCTGGGCGTGAACGACGATCTCGCCGTCGAAGACGGTCACCGACGGAGCGTTTCGGTCGTACCTGACCGCCAGGTCGAGCCCCACCAGGTGTTCCACGACGTGGTGACGAGAACGCCCGGATCCACATTTGCGGGCCAGTCCTGGAAGCCGATGAGAACCAACCCGGATCCGTCCGAGTAAGCCATCGACTCGTCCGCAGCGAATCAGGGGTGTCTCGGTGACCTCAGCTCCTCCAGCCGAGGCGGCGGCTGGCGACGGCGGCCATCTCTTGAACGGCGAGGGTGATCTTGTCGAGGAGTGGCTCCATCCGCTGCTGAGGTCCCGCCACACTGAGCGCCGCTCGCACCCGACCGGTGATGTCCCTGATCGGGCCCGACACACTGAGCACCCCCACCTCGGACTCACCGAGGTTCTGGGCAAAACCTTGGGACCGCACCTTCGCCAGTTCCTTTCGCAGCTTGGACTCGTCGGTGATCGTGTGTGGGGTGACGGCCTCGAGCTCCCATCCTTCGAGGACCCGATCGAGTTCGTAGGACGAGAGGTAGGCCATGAGCAGCTTGCCGGTGCCGGTGCAGTGGGCCCAGTTCCGCCGTCCCACCTCCAGGAACAGGCGGAGGGTGTTGGGACTGTCGAGGCGTTCGATGTACACCACCTCCCGTCCGTCGAGCACGGCCACCTGAACCGTCTCTCCGGTGGCGGCCCGGAGTTGCTCCATCGACGGCATCACCGCTTCGTGGAGGTCCAGGCCCGTGGCGACCGCCGCCCCCAGGTCGTAGATCGCCAGACCCAACCGGTACTTGCCCGACACCTCGTCCTGTTCGACCAGGTGTTGTTCGGCAAGGGTCACCAGCAATCGGTGGACCGTCGACTTGCCGAGCCCCAGTCGCCGGGCGAGTTCGGACACGCCGAACTCCCGCTCCCTGGCCGAGAACTGCTTCAGGAGACGGGCCGCGTTCGTGACCGAACTGAGGACCTGGCGGTCGTCGCTCACGCCGGCTCGGCCCTCACGGCCGCCAGCAGCGCCTTCCGGAGCGCCACCGGGTCGGGTCGGGTCCTGGCCATCGACTGGATGGCTTCGTCCCACGGTGCGATCTCGCGGGCGATCAACGCCTGGGCCCGCACGAGCCCGGCGAGGGCGGCACCTTCCATCTCGTCGACCAGACCGGCCTGGCCCTTGGCGTGGGCGCGAATGGCGTCGAAGTCCCTCGCTTCGGCGATGTGGGAATTGGCGAGGCCGGCGCCGGCATGCCCGGCGTGGTGACCTGTGAGCTGGCTCCCGGGCTGGACGATGAGGTGGTAGAGGTAGGTGGTGATCCCGAGAGCCCGTCGCACGAGGTCCCCGGCCGGACCACCCCGTTCGTCGATGACCCCGAGGGCTGGGAGCACCACCGGGTCGTAGAACCGGAGCTGCCACTCCATTCCTTCGAGTTGGTCGGCGACTGCCACCTCCTGGCCTGTCGGGGCGGCCAGGGTTTCAGCGGTGGCGATCACGTGGAGGTTCTGAACCCCGGCGGCCACCACGGTGAACTCTCCGTCCAGCAGCTGCATGCGGCCACGGACGGCGGGCGGTTGTTGGGCGGCGGTGGAGAGGTAGGCCTGGTGCACGGTGCGTACGTAGTCGGCCATCGCCGTGCGCATGTCCTCGGGACGGGGTGAGTTCATGACCTCAGCCTACGCCACCGTTCCGCCATGAGGGACACCGTTCCTGCTTACGGGACGCTCACAACCCCCCTTTCCCCGAAATTGCGTACGCCAGTGCCGTATCCGGCACTGAGCTACGCAATTTCGGACAGGGGGTCGATCGCCGCGGTGGGCGGGAGACCGCCCGTACGGCCGTGAGCGGCGAGGGCGGCGCCGGCGGCGGCAGCCCACCGCACGGTCCGCTCCGGATCCCAACCCAGGTACAACCCACGGGCGCAGGCGGCGGCGAACACGTCTCCGGCTCCGGTGGCGTCCACCACCTCCACCTCAGGGGGAGCGACCCGCCACTCCCCCGCGCCGAACGTGACTATCTCGCCGGCACCGGCCGTCAACACGGTGAACCCTGCGCCCGACGCTCGTGCCTCGTCGACTGTGTGCTCGTGGGCGGACCACACGACCCAGTCGGCGAGCCCGGTCCGCTCGACTGGGCAGTCGAGCCACACGACGGGGACCGACCGGGACCGCGCCTCGGCGGCGACCGCCGCGGCCGCCTGCCCGGCGAACCCGTCCAGGAGCACGATCTCGATCCCCTCCCAGGTAGAGACGGCCGACCATCGAGCGCCTTCGTAGCCCGCGCACACGATGGTCCGATCACCTCGTGGATCTACGAGGACCAGGCAATGACGGGTGGCTTCGTCCGATGCACGTTCTAGCCGCGCAAGGTCGAGGTGGGGTCGCTCCAGAGCCGCCGCCAGCGCATCGCCCAGCGGATCGAGTCCCGCCACGAGACCGGTGAGCCGGGTTTCTATGCCCCACGTCGCGAGCGCGACGGCGGCGTTGGCCGCCTTCCCGCCCCACGTGATGAACCAGCGGTCGGATCTGATGTCGTCGCCCGGCCCGGGCAGCCGGTCGACGTGATGAACGATGTCGGGGTTGGCGGCCCCGTACACGAGCACGGTCACACGGGCGACACTATTCCCGAAATTGCGTACGCCAGTGCCGTATTCGGCACTGGCGTACGCAATTTCGGGAGGGACGGGGGGTGTTCCCCTCGGCGGGACGGGTTCCCACTTCGCAGAACGCCTCCCCTACCGTGCCCCCATGGGCATCCTCCGTCTCAGCCACGTGGACATCAAGGTCCCAGACATGGACCTGGCCGCCGCCTACTACAGCGAAGTCATGGGGCTCGGGATCACTCAGCGCACCGACGACCGCATCTTCTTCAAATGCTGGGACGAGGAAGACCACCACTCACTCGCAGTCCGCTACGACCCCCGCACCGGCCTCGACCGGTTCACGTTCAAGGTCGAACGAGAGGACGACCTGGACGACCTCGAGCACCGGGTAGAGACCTATGGATTCGCCGTGCACCGCATCTCCGAAGGCGAGGAGATCGGCCAGGGCGAATCGATCCGGTTCGAGACACCGTCCGGACACGAGATGGAACTCGTCTACGAGGTGGAGAAGGTGGGCAACGCCCTCGGGAAGCTCAACCCGCGCATGTTGCCCGAATCCACGATGGGCATCGCCCCGCCGCGAATGGACCATCTGCTCATCAACGCCGAAGAGGTGGGCGAGGCCACGAAGTTCTACATGGATGTCCTCGGGTTCCGACTCACCGAACAGCTCCTCGACGCCGAGGGCCACCAGATCGGAACCTGGATGGAGCGGTCCCACTCACCCCACGACCTGGCGGTGGTCTCCGGACCCAACGGGGCGCTCCACCACTTCGCCTTCTGGCTCGACGACTGGGACCACGTCCGCAAAGCCGCCGACATTCTCGCCTACAACGCCATCCAGGTCGACGTGGGCCCCACCCGTCACGGCGTCACGCGCGGCAACACCATCTACTTCTTCGACCCGATGGGCACCCGTAACGAGGTGTTCACAGGCGGCTATCGCCCCGACCCCGACTTCCCGACGATCACGTGGACCGAGGACAACATCGGGAAAGCCGTCTTCTACTACGAAGGCGAAATCAACGAGCGGTTCGTCCGAGTCCACACATGAAACGTGGGGCCCGAAGGCCCCACGAATCTCGACTCGACATGTGTGGGGGTCAGCGGCCGCCGCTGAGGATCCTCTTGAGCATCCCGAGCAGCCCGCCGCCGCCCGACCGAGCCGCATCCTGACCGCGGCTCATCTGGTCGAGCACCTCTCCCATGCCCCCACCCCCGCCGCCGGTTGCCTGACCCAGCATCTCGCCGAGCCCGCCGCCTCCGCCCAGAACGGAGCCGAGGAGATCGCCCAGATCGGGCATGCCTTTCGCAGCTTCGTTGCGCTCCGTCCCGAGCACATCGCTGAGTCCGCCCGAGTCGAGGCCGCCCTGACGCTGTTTGCGGCCCAGCCAAGCCAGCACCATCGGAGCGAGGATGGGAAGCAACTGACGAAGCAGTCCAGGGCTCGACCCGGCCCGGTTGGCGAGCGTCTGCTCCACTGCCGGCTGGGAGTCCCCGAAGATGTGGCCGAGGATCTTCTCGCCGTCACCTTTGTCGACTCCGCCGAGCAGGTCGCCCAGATCGAGCAGGCTCCCATCGTGGTCTTCCTGCAGGGCCTTGTGAAGCGACCCCGCTCC
>JAOUGY010000366.1 GCA_029865445.1 Acidimicrobiia bacterium
TACGCGCTTCGCAATGGGTAGTTTGGCCCTGCCGTGGATGATGTCCTCGGAGGAGGGTTGAGTTGCCCAGATCGGAGATTGACATGACCATGGCTTCTAGTGGGCCGGTGCTCGAGTGCTCGGGTTTGACCAAGTCGTTCGGCGACCACGCCGTCGTCAAGGGCCTCGGGTTCAGCGTCGCTCCAGGTGAGACCTATGGGTTGCTCGGCCCGAACGGGGCCGGGAAGACCACGACCATCTCGATGATCGCCGGCCTGCTCGAGCCCGATGTCGGCGAAATCCGCCTCGCCGGCGAGCCGATGAACCCGGATGCCACTCACACCAAGCGCCTGGTTGGGCTGGTTCCTCAGGACCTGGCCATCTATCCCGACCTCGACGCAGCCGAGAACCTGGAGTTCTTCGGTCGGCTCCAGGGAATGAAGGGTACCGACCTCAAGCGTCGTGTCGCCGAAGTACTCGAGATCATCGAGTTGACCGACCGGGCTGAAGACCGCACCGAGCAGTATTCAGGTGGCATGAAACGCCGGCTCAACATCGGCGTGGGCCTGCTCCATCAGCCGGCCCTCTTGATCTTGGACGAGCCGACGGTCGGGGTGGATCCCCAGAGCCGGAATGCGATTCTCGACAGCGTGGAGCGGCTGGGCGAGGAGGGCATGGCGGTCCTCTACACGACCCACTACATGGAGGAAGCCGAGCGGCTGTGCGATCGCATCGGCATCGTCGACCAGGGACAGCTGATCGCCGAGGGAACCCAGGCGGACTTGGTCCGCATCGTCGGCCAGAAGGATCGACTGACGCTCACGGCGACCGGATCGTTGGCAGCCACCGCGTCCGCATTGAGCGAACTGGAGGCGGTGGACGACGCCGGTGTGACCGGTGAAGCGATAGTGCTGATCGTCGACCGGGCACACGATCATCTTCCACGGATCCTGGAGATCGCCGGACGCACCGGTTCGATGGTCAAGAGCGTCGACGTGGACTCCGCCGACCTCGAGTCGGTCTTCCTGAAGCTGACCGGACGGGCGCTGCGGGAGTGATCGTGGGAGCGGCCTGGACCATCGCCCAGAAGGACCTGAAACAGCGGCTTCGTGACCGGTCGGCCTACGTCATCGGCATCGTGGCGCCACTCGGACTGGCATTGGTGTTCGGTTTTGTCCTCAACCCCCTGTCCGGCTTCGAGTTCGAAGGCAGATATGCGGTCGCCGATCTGGACCAGGGCGAGGTCTCGCGCCTCTTCGTCGAGGATGTCCTCGGTGGCGCCGAGGGCATCGAGGTGATCGAGGTCGGTACGGTCGCCGAGGCCGAGGCATTGGTCGACACAGAGGTCACGCCGCTCGGCGGCACGGAAGGCACGGAGACTGCGGACGCCGCCATCATCTTCCCGGTCGGGTTCAGCGCCGATGTGCAGTCGGAGCGACCCGTGACGATCCAAGTGATCGGCAACCAGGGGTCCGAGACCGAGGCGGGCATCGCGGTCGCCATCGTCGAGGGATATGCGAGCGAACTGACCTCGGTTCGAGTGGCTGTGGCCACCGTCGAGAGTCTGGTGGGTGCCGAGGTGGACCGACTGGCCACCGGGGTCGAGGTGCTCCAGACCCCCAACCCGGTCACCGTCCGAGACGACACGGCTTCGACAAAGCAACTCGACGGCGTGACGTTCTACGCAGCTGGGATGGCGATCTTCTTCCTGTTCTTCACGGTGCAGTCTGGCATCACGGGGTTGTTGGAAGAGCGACGCACCGGGACGATGTCGCGGCTGCTGTCGTCACCGATCTCGCGGACATCGGTGCTCGGCGGCAAGATGCTGAGCGCTTTCATCGTCGGCATGGTGAGCATGGCGGTGCTGTTCGTGACGACCACATTCGCCGTCGACGCCGATTGGGGGCCTCCGCTTGGTGTGGCGCTTCTCGTGCTTGCTGCCATCGTGGCTGCCATCGGCATCGTTTCGGTCATCGCCGGGTTCGCCAACTCCGTCGAGCAGGCAACGGCATTCGGTTCGATGGTCGGCATGGTCCTCGGTTTCTTGGGTGGCACGTTCTTCGACGTATCCCAGGCGGGGGGTCTGTTGGCGTCGCTGCGTTTCATCTCACCGCACGGATGGTTCATGCAAGGACTGGCCGACCTCAGATCGGATGATCTGACGGTCGTCGTCGTTCCTGTGCTGGCGATGCTGGGGTTCGGCCTGATCACCGGAGCCATCGGGGTCGGCCGACTGCGGAAGGGGCTGCGGCCATGAAGCCCGTTGCGATCGCATGGGTCAACCTCGTTCGGTTCTTCCGCGATGGGCAGGCGATCTTCAGCGTCTTTCTGCTCCCGATGCTGATCGTGTTGCTCCTGGGCGCCATGCAAGGCGGGGCGTCGACGCCCAAACTCGGGTTCACGGTGGCCGAAGACGATGCGCTCACCGCAGAACTCCTCGGGATTCTGGAGACTGTCGAGGGCTTCGAGGTCGCCCAGCTCGAAGACGCGGACTCAGCCGTGCGCCAGGTCGAGCGCGGCGGGCTGCGGGCAGCGGTCATCGTCCCTGCAGCCTACGAGTCGACGCTACGTTCCGGTGGCGACATCGAGATCCGGCTGGTGACCAGAGCCGGACAGGAGATCCAAGGGATCAGTGAGGTGATCGGGGCCGCAGTCACACGGCAGGCAACACTCCTGAGGACGGCCCGCTTCGCAGAACAGGTCGGTGCCGGCAGTTTCGACGACGCCCTCGCCGTCGCAACGGTGGCCCAGGAGACGCTGCCACCTGTGGAGGTCGTCGCGTCGATCGCCGGCGAGCCCTTCGTGCTCGCCGGACTCGGGCAGTTCGACATCTACGCCCAGGGCATGTTGGTGCTCTTCATTTTCATCACCACGCTCAATGGCGCCGTCACGTTGGTCCGTTCACGCCAGCTGGGGGTGTCGCGACGGATGTACTCGACGCCGACCCCCATTCGAACGATGCTGGCGGGCGAGGCATTGAGCCGCTTCACGCTCGCCATCATCCAGGGAGGATTCATCTTCGTCGGCACGTGGCTGATTTTCGGGGTCCAGTGGGGATCGGCGCTCGGCTCCATCCTCACGATCCTCGCCTTTTCGCTGGTAGCCACCGCAGCCGCCATGCTGCTCGGCTCGCTGGTGAGCAGCGAACAGCAGGCCGGCGCCATCTCCACCACCCTGGGGCTGGGGCTGGCTGCACTCGGAGGGTGTATGTTCCCGCTCGCCGTGTTCGAGCTCTTGTCCGACACCGTGTACCGCGTGGCCCACGTCACCCCTCACGCCTGGGCGCTGGAGGCCTTCCAGAAGCTGGCTGCGGAGGGCGGAGGGGTGGCGGACATCTGGGTGTTCCTTCTCGTCCTGGTCGGCTACGCCGCAGTCCTCGGCGCCCTGGCAGTGTGGCGATTGCGCCGCGTGCTCGTCCGTTGAGCCGGTCCCATCGGGGCAGGCGGCATCGATCGCTGATGTCGGGTGGTGTTGGACCGCATGCACAGGGCACGGGCCGCGTCCGCTCGGCAGTGCCCACTGGACGAAAACCACAAGGAGCAGGTGACTCCTGCGCTTCATCCAGCGCCGTCTGTGCTCGTCAGGCTGCTTGGGATGTGGGACGCAGCAGGACCGGGTCCTCGACGTCGAACTGAGTCCAGCGCGGACATCCGTGTTTGCCTCCGACGTAGGCCCGATCGAGGTCGATCGCCTCGGCGCGGATTTCGTAGAATCAGGGGTGGCTCTCGGAGTCGCACCCCGATGTCAAGACAGCCGCATCACAGCACCGG
>JAOUGY010000367.1 GCA_029865445.1 Acidimicrobiia bacterium
TGGCTGCTCGCAGGCCAGTCCTTCGGCCCCGCCGTCGGCGGGATCCTGGCCGACTCGTTCGATTGGCGATGGTCGCTGGGCGCAGCAGGCGTCGCGGCTGCTCTGGTTGCCGTCGGCCTGTGGCTGCTTCCTGTAGGAACCATCGCGACCGGCGAGGAGTCGACGGGTTCCGGCGAGCAGGTCGACGAGCATCTGAAGAACCCTTCACGGCAGGCGATTGCCTTCCTCTACCTGTTGCCCGCTGTGCAGTTCGCGCTGGGTGGCGCCATCCTCCAGACCCTCGTCCCGATCGTCGCTGACGGCGAACTGGCAATCGGTCCGGCCACGGTCGGTCTCGCCCTGGGCGTCGGGGGAGTGGCACGTCTCGCCGGCGCGCTGGTGGCAGGTCAGGTGACCGATCGCGTGTCCCGGCGTTGGGCGCTCGTGCCGTCTCAGGTGATCCAGGCGGCCGGTGTTGCCGTCTTTGCCATGGCCACGACCCGGGCACTGTGGCTCGTCGCCATCCTCCTGATGACGTTTGGCTCGGTCGGCGTCCACGTCGGAGCCACCATCCTCGCCGATCTCAGCGAGGCTTCCACCCTGGGGAGGCGGTTGGGCGTGTTCCGTTTCACGGGCGACGCCGCGTTCATGGTGGCTCCGGCCCTCTCGGGATGGCTCTACTCGACGTCAGGGCGGGTGTGGGCGACCGTGCCGATGCTCGTACTGGCGGTCGTGGTGGCCGCCGGTGTCACGTTGTGGGTGCCGGAGACGGCCTCGGACCGAACGTAGATCACCCGATCGCTTCGGCCAGGCGGCCCACGGCTTCTCGTTCGACGTCGAGGATCTGCCGCACGCCGATGGCCATCGAATCGAGCAGCGATGCGAGCTCGGGTTCGGCGAGCCCCCCGGCGGCGGCGAACTCCGCTCGGAGATCGTCGAACGGGCTCGGTCCCAGGACCGGGTGGCTCACGCCCGTGATCCGCGAGGCCTGATCGAGGTCCATCACCTCTCTGATACGACCAAGCCCGGGCGCGGCCGACGGCACAGCAAGATCTGCGAGCTCCTGCCACATCTTGCCGGCGGCCCGGAATCGCCCTGCTGCACCAATGAGATCGGGCCGGTCGAGAACGCTCGCCGCCTCGTCCAGAAAGTCGGCGTAGGCCGGGCGGAGGCCTCCCGTGGCACCCCATTCCAATTCGATTCCGGTGAACATGCGGTGGAGCACGGCGAACTGGCGATCCGGGGTGGTGAATCGTCGGCGCCAGCCGCTGCTCTTGGTGCTCTCGAGTTCGTCGGCCAGCTTCTCCAGGCCGCGAAAACCGAAGTTGGCGTCGAAGTTGTTGCCCATGACCGGCTCGGTGAGATTGTGAATCGTCTTGGCGATAGCGCGTCGTATCCCGGTTGCGAAGTCGTGATCGGGGTCTCGATCGATCACCTCGATGAGCCTGTGCTTCTCCTTCTTGGTGAACGCTCGTGCATCTGCGAGCTCCTGCAGTGTGACTCGATGCGGGTGCGGAGCCTCGTCATCGATCAGGGCCGTGCCGCTGTCGAAACCGATCACACCAACCTCGTAGTGGTCGCCTTGGATCGGTTGGCGAGGGTCGTAGGGGAGCGCTCCTGCAGTCACCCTGCAAATGGCGGGGCGGCCCGCCTCGATCACGCGGCCGAGCGTGGCAGCAGCCAGGCGGGGGCTGGAGGTGGTGGAGACCTCGTGGCGGATGCCTGCGTTCGTGAGCATGCCCACGACGAAATCGTCGGGATGATGTCGCAGGATCAAGGACAGCATCGGGAGGTGACCCTCGTACTCGAACACGAAGTACATCACCCCGATGCCACCCCCGAGGCCGATGAGCATCGTCTCGGAGAACGGCTCCCCGTTGTGGGGACCGGTGACGCCCATCTGGTGCAGTACGTTCGACACGAGCGCCGAGTCGTGGTGTGTGCCCCCGCCGACGCGGGTGTAGCCGGGGACTGCGCCACTCGCCGGTGGCGGTGGGGTTCCCACAATGGCTCGTCTCGCCGTCGTGTAGCTCTCGCCCGTCTTCTCCATACGGGCGCGGATGCGGCGTTTGAGAGTGTTCTGACTGGTCATCGTGCGTTCTTTCCGTCCGCAAGTCCGAGGCATCGAACCACGCTCGAGACCCCGGGCGGACAGCAACGCGACGGACCGGTTCTCCGAGGACTGAGCCCCCTTTGCCCTCGCACTGCCGGATGGCGTGGTCAACCGGTCTGAGGGTTGGGCGTGGAGCACGCCCAACCCTCAGGATAACGATGTCAGCCCAAGGTTGCGGCGAGCCAGTCGAGGCTCTCGCCGATCACCTCGTCCATGACCGCCGGACCATTTCCGCTGAGCACATCGAAGACGTGGTCACCATCGACGACGACCAGTTCCTCGTCGCCATCGTGATAGTTGAGGTACACCTGGCCGTAGTAGGGCTGCGGAGTCACGAGTGTGTCCCGCGATCCGACGATCACTTGGAGTGGGCCTTCGTATGCTGTGATCTCCGCCACCGGGTCGACGGCGAACACATCCTCGAAGAAGGGGCGATCGAGGTCGATCTCGGCACCCCAGGGCAACACGATGTGGGTCGATTCGGCCGTCAGCCCTCCCAGGACCGTCTCGGCCCCGAGGATCGTCTTGTACGTGTCGACGGGATTGGCCACGGGCGACCACAGAACCACCGAGTCGAGCCGTGGATCGTCGGCGATGGAGGCCGCCACGAGCCCTCCCTGGCTGAGTCCGATCACCGCCAGGCGATCGTCGACCTTGCGCAGCCGATCGAGGTAGTCGAGCGCAGCGCGGGCGTCGGAGATCTGACCGGAGAACGTCGTCTCGTTGAATGTGCCGGTGCTCTCGCCGGAGCCCCGGAAGTCGATCCTGAGCGAGGCGATGCCGGCCTCGGCGAGCGCCCGTGCCGTCCGTGTGTACATCGTGTCGTCGGTTCCCAGGACGGGCAACTCGTCCCTCGTTCCCGTGAACCCGTGGAAGAGGAGAACGCCGGGGATCGAGCCGCGGACCCGGCCCGGCATCGTGAGTGTGCCGGCAATCCGGCCCCCGTCGTTGCGGATGCTCACGGTCCGCTCGATGATGGGGTGGTCGGGCGCTCCTGCCGCCGCCGGCGCGGCCGACAGCAGAGCTACGACGATGAAGAGCAGCGGCTTCTTCCAGGACACGGTGTTCCTCCTCAGGTCGATGTGCTTCGGGTCAACGCTAGGCACGGCGTTCGAGGTGATGTCGGCGAGGGGGCTGATATCGTCGGTGGATGCGAGATCCGATAGCCGACCTTGTCGACGCGCTCTCCGTGGGGCCGAGGAACTTCTACGACCTGGAAGATCACCTGACCGACCTGGGTCACGATCTCGGCGAGGATCCGGACGCCGTGATGGAAGCGCTCATCGAGGGATCAGGACGGTTCATCGAACTGGAAGAGGCGGTGGTCATCGACCCGCTCTCACTGTTCGACGGCGTGACATTCACAGTGGACTTCTCGGAATCGCACGATCTCTTGGACCACCGTCCTGACCTCTTGTTCGTGGAAACCGTTTCCGAATTGCAGCTCGAACTTCTGATCGACGGGGAAGCGACGGGACTGCGCACATACGACAAGGGGTACCGACTTCACCACCCGCGCTGGCTTCATCTCACGGAAGAGGGTCGGCTCACGGGCTTCAAGATACAAGGCGGGACGCTCGATGTCCTGACCCGCGTGGAGCCGGTGCCCGACTCCGAGTCCTCCGCTGCCCTGGTGAGGGCCTTCCAACGT